>JAZGBQ010000170.1:0-4308 GCA_036476435.1 Fidelibacterota bacterium | reverse complement strand
GATAAATTTGAAACACTTGTTCTGCGGGTAGACGATCTTGTAAACTGTTCAGTACTTTTTCTGATCCAAGCAGCCAGAGTAAATGCTGATTTTTAAAGGTTAGTTGATCAGGATAAAGGTCGTAAATTGCGGTTATAATAGCGATCCCGGTGTTGAATGAAAGATATGCCTCCTGATCAGTTATATTTATTTCTATACCATAACACAGCTCATTCTCATATTTAGGATATGGAGCAACTCCAGGTAAGGATTTTGGAGTAAAATATGTGGGTTTGAAATCTACTCCCGGCAACTGATATTCATTTAGCTTCTCAGTTAATATATCCGCATCTATCCAGGGAGCCCCGATCAATTTGAATGGATGTTGTGTTCCCCTGCCCTCTGAAATATTGGTGCCCTCGATCAGGCAGGTACCGCTGTAAATGACTGCTGTTTCGACATCCGGTATGTTTGGTGAGGGATTAATCCATTTCAAATTTGTATCGCCATATAACATGTTTCGGGTCCAGTGATCCATCGGTATTACAATAAGCTCCGGAACGGGACTGATCCATTTTTCTCCTACGATCATTTTTGCCAGCTCACCAACTGTCATTCCATATCTTACCGGTATTGGATAAAATCCGATAAATGAACGTTGTTTTAAATCAAGTACCGGACCTTCAACTTTTTCACCACCGATGGGATTTGGTCGGTCAAGGACCACAAAAGGAATGTTTGCTTCTGCAGCGGCTTCCATCGCCAGCCCAAGCGTTGAGATATAGGTATAATAGCGTACACCAATATCCTGGATATCATAGATGAGAAGATCAACACCTTCCAACATTCCCGGTAACGGCTTTTTTGTCTTTCCATAAAGGCTGTAGATCCGTATGTCTTCATCGTTCGTTGTGGAATATTCAATCGATTCACCACGTCCAAATTTTCCGGAAAAACCATGTTCCGGACTCAGGATAGCTTTTAAGCTAAGAACAACTTTTAGTTGTCTGTTGAATAATTCTTGAAAGCGATCAACATTTTGAATACCGCTAAGATCTACACCGGATTGGTTTGTTAATAATGCTATTTGCTTATTGTGAAAAGTTTCCGGTGGATCGTTCAGGAGTGAAACAAGCCCTGGAATAACAATTCTATTTGGTATAGTCGTGGAAGGATCATTAGATGTTTTAACCTGAACACCCGATTGTACTCCAGGTGATGATGAACATCCGCTGACGAGCAGAACAAGCGTAATGGTTATCATGATCCTGATAGTTTGCAGTGAATTTTTTATTGATTTGTTATCGGTCAATTACAACACTTTTTACTGAAATTAAATTATCAGTTTGAATACTCAAAAATAGAAAAGCAATTATTCAATGGATAGCGTAATTTTTATTGTTGTGTAAATACCTATTTTATCGGAAGAATGATACCCGGGGATTAATACTACAATGACGGATAAAACTAAGAAGTTTTTGATCACGTGGCTTATTACAGCCTGTACATTAATCTTTGTGATGGTGATCATAGGCGGAATTACGCGTTTGACCCACTCGGGCTTATCTATCGTTGAATGGAAACCGCTGATGGGTACCTTACCTCCTATGAACCAGGCAACCTGGCATGAAAAATTTGAGCTTTACAAACAGTTTCCAGAATTTCAGAAACTGAACTCGGATATGACCTTAACTGAATTTAAAACAATTTTCTTTTGGGAATACCTACATCGTACGATTGGACGTTTGATCGGACTCGTTTTCTTAATCCCGTTTAGTGTTATGATTGTTTTAAAGAAACTTGACTCAAAATGGATTAAAAGATTACTGATTATGTTTATACTCGGGGCCTTACAAGGAATTTTAGGCTGGTTCATGGTTAAGAGCGGTCTGGTTGAAAATCCATATGTCAGTCATTATCGACTGGCCGCACACTTGATTCTCGCGTTTATTCTGATGGGATATATTTTCTGGTCAATTATGGATTTACTGCAACCGGGAGAACGGATGAATGGTTCCAGGTCGATGATCAGCCTATCCTGGATTTTTCTTGGATTGGTTTTGGTCCAAGTTAAAATTGGTGCCTTTACAGCAGGACTAAAAGCTGGATTTGCTTTCAATACATTTCCAAAAATGGGAGACAATTGGTTGCCGCCAGGATCTTTTGCTTTAACACCGGCTTTAAGGAATTTTTCTGACAATCCCTTTTTTGTTCAATTTCTCCATCGTACAATCGGATGGATCCTTCTTGTTTATATAAGTTTTGTATGGTACTTATTGAGAAATCAAACACAATCTGTTCACCAATCTAACGCATTAAAAATGGTCAGCACCTGGATCATCATTCAATTTCTATTGGGAGTTTTAACTCTTATCCTGGTAGTCCCGTTGTCGTTTGCTATTCTTCATCAGGTTGGATCGATGATTCTATTTCTCTTATCACTTTACTGGATACGGACCCAACTTTATAACGAAAGTAAATAATATTTAATCCAGTTTTCCATAAAATTGGAAGGGCAACATTAGATTGTCCAGGATGAATCAATGCTGACAATTTCAGGCTACACTCAAGACTTCTTTCATCGTTTCTTTTATTCCATCTTTAGGTAAGGCTCCAACGGACATTCGTGGCTTATCATTAATTGGAATAAATAACATTGATGGAATACTTCGAATCCCAAAAGCTCCTGCCAATTCCTGCTCCGCTTCCGTATCGATCTTATAAATATTCATTTTTCCGTCGTACTCTTCAGCTAATTCATCCAGTATTGGAGCAACCATTTTGCAGGGTCCGCACCAATCAGCATAAAAATCTATGATAGCTGGAAGTTCTCCTTCAAATTTCCACTCTTTATTTTTTTCGTAGTCAAAGACCTTTTCCAAAAAAGATTCTTTTGTTAGATGTTCAATCATTTTAGCTCCGATCCGATATAATTTTTCTATTTATTTATTATTTATAATATAGATGGGCAAACTCACCATCAGTTACAGATTAATTGTTATATTCGTTGCAGTTGGTTAAATCAAAATGGATTATTTACTTAAAAAAGTTAAGGAAATTAATGTTGTTCCGCTGACCTTATTCAACAAATTAAATACACTAGTAATACTCCTGGCCCTGGCGGAGGGATTAACAGTGGGATGTGCTGGAGTAGAAAATGTAAATCTGTCTGGTGATGAGGTCAATGGATATAGAAATCTGACTCCGGACCAGGCATATGTCTTAATTCAGGAATCAGAGCCGTTAATTTTGGATGTCCGCACTTTGTGGGAATATGAGCGGATTCATTTAGAATCTGCAGTGTTACTACCGTTGGGAAAATTAGTAACAGAAATCGATGAATTGAGAGAAAAATTCACTGATAGAAATATAGTAGTCTACTGCCAATCAGGGAATCGTTCTGAGACAGCAGCAAAACTGCTGGTGGAAAATGGATTTTCCCGTATTTTTAATGTGCGTGGAGGATTGAAAGCATGGTCTGTAAATAATTATCCGGTTGTCATTTCAAATAGTACTGCTGAATGAAACACGTTCTCGTAAATGCTATCATTGTTATAAATTCCAAGGGTTATTTTGTAAACATTATAGTAACAGGATAACAATTGACCACGAAAAAATTTAATAGATCGGAATTAACTGGGATTGCTTCAGAAATTCTGAAATCTGAAGCCAAGGAGTTAATGAAAGCAGCTGAACGCATTGAAGAGGGCGTATTGCAAGCAGCCGAGATCATCCATAGTAATGACGGGAAGGTAGTGGTTTGCGGTCTTGGAAAATCTGGAATTATTGGTCAAAAGATTGTTGCTACTTTATGCAGCACCGGTACTCAAGCTGTTTTTCTTCATGCCGGAGAAGCTCTCCATGGTGACCTGGGAATTTATAGACCGGGAGATCCTACAATTCTAATATCGAATAGTGGTAGTACTGATGAGATCCTGCGGCTTATACCAGTATTACGAGATTTTAAATCACCCCTCATTGCCATGGTTGGTAACCATCAAGCTCCTTTGGCTGAAAAAGTAGATGTGGTTCTGGACGCCTCCGTATCATCAGAGGCAGATCCTCTGGGAGTTGTTCCTACCTCCAGCACCACGTTAGCCATGTCAATTGGTGATGCACTGGCAGCGGTTTTAATGACAGCAAAAAGTATCAAGGAGGAAGATTTTGCCCGTTTTCATCCGGGTGGTTATCTAGGACGTCAGCTCAATTTACGTGTTATCGATATAATGCAGCCCCTCAAAAGGGTTGCAATCGTATCTGATGGACAGAGTATAAAAGATGCTGTATTGTTAATGACAAAAAATCCTCAGGGTGCAGCACTTGTGCTAT
>JAZGBQ010000017.1:0-4873 GCA_036476435.1 Fidelibacterota bacterium | reverse complement strand
TTATGTGGTGATAGACGATGTTTTTTATAATGTTTGGACCGGGATAGTTCAAAAATATTCCTATAACGAAACTAAAATCGACTTAATTTGCCAGGATAATTTTCAAAATGTTCACAAGGTTTTACCGCCTCAAATAGTAAATACAATCTCATTCCCTAATGCGGTAAAAAAAACAATCGGAAAGCCCATTCCAGTTACGTTTGGTAACGTGAACAATGCCAGACTGTTGAATGTAAAAGTCAAAAATGAACCCATTCCAATAGTACAAGCAAACGGGCAGCTTTCAACAGCATCGCCTTTGAGAGAGGTTCTTAAGTTTGATGACTCATCAGGAAATCACAATTTAACAAAGATTACTTTCAGAACAGGATCGCTTACATTTGCAAGCAATGAACTAAACGGAAAATTCATTCGGTTTATTCTAGATGGCGGGGGAGATCAGGCCTACAAGATCACAAACACTTTTAAAACGTCCCCAATTCTAGGCGGCCCAAACAACGGAGCCAATAAGGTTGAGGTTTTCATTAAAGAGGATGTTGACGTATCTGATTTTATTATAAAAGATGAAAATGTCATATCACCAATCCAGGTGGGGACGTGGGTTGAAATATTTGATTTTGAAAGTACTTATGTAGTATCTGACCAAGAAGTCACAGAATATCCCTCAAGTGAAAGCGGGGCCCCGAAAAAAGTTTCTTATTTTGATAAAGATCAAGAGGATTTTGTCGAGGTTTCTGAGATTACAGAGAACTTTTCAACTTCTGACATATTAGGTACTAAATTCCCTGGAATTACAGCGTTTACGGATGTAGTTGATTTTGAAGGCAAATTCTTTAAACTATTCCCTTTGATACCAGAAAAAATAACACAATCGCAAAATTATACAGCGGGTGGGCCTCTAGATGAGGTCACGGGCGGGGATCTTGGAACCGCGGGAACCGAGTACCCTGAATTAATTGATTTAAGTAGATCAACGAAAAGAAGGGTCGAATTTACACAGCAAAGCCCGACGAGATTAAATCGTTTCTCTACCCAGTTCATTTTGCATTATCCGCAAAACCTTGCAAATTTAAAATTTCAAAAATTCTTTATTTTATTTGATATTGATATCGAGGTTTCAAGCGCTTCAGTATCATCAACGGACCAAACATTTGAAAACTTTCCTATTGATATTTTAGGGGAAGAGCCTACTGCTTATAAGGGCTCTAATCCTAGAAAGTCTAGGGTTTATATAAAAAAGGATTATGCAGCGAGCGAAAAACTAGAATTAAGGTTAATTCCACCATCCTATTTTAACGAAGTAGGCAGCAACGGCGAGCACTTTGGAAACGCTGAGATTGAGATGGATTTAGTTCAATTCTATGATGAAACCAGTCAATTTAGGGCTCATACTACATCAAGAATACTTATTTCTACGGGTGGAAACAGTATTGGTGCAGGCGAAACGGTTGATGTGGATTTCTACCAGATAATAATGGCGGGCTCTAAAGAGATCTCTATTATAAACGATGATATTTTTATCAAGACAAAAGGCCAGAAAACCACGAGTAACACAAACGAAACGGATAATATTTACCGAATAATTGAGTCAATTTTAACTGATTATGATGATTTAAGCTTGGTCAATGATATTGATATTTCAGGTATAGAATCAAGAAAACAATGGGGCGCGGGTCGTCAATTATTGGACCGGAAATCTTCTTTCACGTATTTAAAACAAATAGCTACTCAAACATTTATCGGTTTATTTCCTTCTAGGAACGGAAAAAGAAAACTGTCGGCTTTTCGTGATGCCGTTGATCCTGTGGCTGAATTTTCTGATACTAGCGGTAACGTGGTACAAGGCACAATCAGCCCTATAGTTTTATCAGATATAAATCAAGTTTATAATGAATTTGAAATCAAATATGAATGGATTGAGCCTGCAAGCAGATTTGACAAATCAGTTTTTATAAAAAAAGTGGATCAAGATACTTTTCCAGAAAGACACGTTTCAACGGACGGGGCAAATGATTTTGAAGATAATACAGCTATAAAAGCGGTATTCTCAATTGGAATTGCTGACGATACTCACGCCCTAGTTGAGTGGGGCTCCATACCCGCCCAATTTACAGAGATAGGGACTATCGTTTCTTATGAGTCTGAAATAGGGATTTTTGATTATGGCACTATTTTGTCTGTCGATGGCGATGAGGTTGATATTTTGTTTGAAAATCTTTCTGGATTTACCGATGGGCAAGAGGAAACTGGCGCTATCACAATGAGAACTCACTCCACTAGAGTTAAATTATGGACCACTTTCGCGGGCGGTATGACTGATTATAATCGCGCCTCTGAGATGTGGAGCGCTTGCCACCAGGCCTATTTGAAAACTTTGATTGTGAATCCTATTCCTGCAAAACTAAGCGATTGCAAATGGTTTGTAGATGAATCAAACTTCAAAACCGACCCTGGAATGTATTCTAGTCCGGTAATGCTGCTTGAGCACATGGTTGAATGGTCTACTATGCAAAAAGAAATGGCAAATTTTCACATTCCAATTACCCCAGAACATGCAGAATTAGAATTATTGGATTTCGTTACCTTCAGAGATAAAAAACACACGGCAGGCGAACAGAAAGAGGGGTATATCAGTAAAATTAAGATCAACCCCCCCACAGATACCATTATTTTGGAATTGACCCTTATACCGTCTGATATTGAAGATATTAGGGGCTGCTTAATAATTGAAACAGGAACGAGCCCAGACACGATAACAGAACTTGGAACCAATCCCGATACAATTACAGAACCATCGGATTGTTAAAAACATATATTGAGGTACTATTATGGCAAACGATTTTAAAGATTTAATCAGGTATTTCGATACTCCGGCGGCTTTGGCGACTAATCTCAAAGAGAAGCAAAAAGGCTATGATAATGTAAATGATAGAATCAGCTTAAAGTTACCTGGCGGCGCGCTGAAACATTGGTCCGATGACACTAAACAGGTATTGATCGAGGGTACCCAGACAATAAACGGTTCAAAAACCTTTCTTTTAGATATTTTAATGAGCTCTGGAAAGCTTCTCTCACTTGATGGTGTTGGCGGTGTTCGGCTTGTCGATGGTGAAAAAATCACAATTTCACAAGATGACACGGCTTTTGCCGGTTATACTGCTGAGGAATTGCTTTCGATATTTGGTGGAAACTTTCATGTTCAAGATCGATCTAATTCTGTAGGTGGTAATTTTATCAATGATGGTATTTTTGATGTACCATCGCTTTGGGTTTTAGGGTCTGGGTTTTCAATAGGATCGGGAACCGAAAGATTAGATTATACTTTTATGTCTGCGACTTCTCAAGTCTCTCAGCTTTCAGATCATAACAAGCCCGAAAAAATGTACCCGAACACATGGTATAAATTTACTTATGACGTGGAGTCGTCATCTTTTGCCGGTGTATTGTCCCTATCTCTGGATATGGCCACAGAAGCTATCGTTTTAGATACTAGTGTCGGGGTTGGAAAAGAGTTTTATTTTAAAACCATTGATGACGGTGGCGCTGTTTTTAAGCTTGAGGTAACTGGATCTAGTGGCGGTGATTCTTTCGGTTTAAAAAACTTTTCGGCTGAAAGATTTGGTGGTATTGTTGAGGGTGAAGCTTTTGGGCCAGGCGGTCCTCTTAGAGTTACGGGTCGAGGTGATGTTAAATCTATATCACCAGGATCATTACCAGATAGATCAGGCTATTTTTCAGGACCGGACCCGCTTTTTCTTCGTGGACTCCAATTTAATGACTCATCAGACGCAAGGTTCACGGGTCAACTTGATATAGGCGGAGATCAGGGTGACGGTACACCTTCGTTTTTAGAGGGTACACAAGAGCGTTGGTCAGATTCTAATAGAATGTCCATAAACAAAACTAGAACAGCCACCACGTTAAGCACTAGTGCCTCAGATGTTGTCAATTTTGATATAGGCGATAGTGTTGACGACGGGATCTCAACTTATTTGTTTTTTGTGAATGGTTTTAAAGACGATCAAACTTTGGCTATTTCCGCCTTTTATCATGTTGCTGTAAGATCTAACTCAGGCAATAGGGCTCTTGTGGGTCAAAATGCCTTTTCGGTTCTAAACGAATTTGACGGTAGTGACGGAAATTTAAACTTTTTCATTTCGAGTAATGAGTTATCGGTTACTTTTCAGGGTATTGTAACTCATGATATCGATTGGACTATTCAATATATGGGCCACGGTAACCAGTTTGGAGATCGAAAAGTATGATAGTTGTTAAAATTTGCGTACTTAATAAAAATGATATGGTCGATCAGACTATTCAATCTATCTCTAATTTTCCAAAAGAATGGAATGGTATAAAATTCGTCGGACAATCTGTAGAAAGCGCTGACGTACTAAGGGCCAGAAATGATCTTTTGTGGGGTAGTGGTGAGAACGTCCCTTTTGATGATACTATCGATTATTATTTATTTTGGGATTCTGATGTAGTAGCGAAATTTGATGATTTTATAAAAATGTATGAATTGCAAAAGCCTGTTGTATTTGGCCTTTATCCGTACAAACCAGGCAATAAGATGCAAGGTAAAATGGTGGGCGGTAAGTATTTAGAGGAGTTTCCTGGCTGCTCAAATTATGATCTTCACATAGATCCAGATACTAATAGGATTTACGAGGGGACAGAATATTTTGGCGGCTTTGGCTTTTGCTTAATTAGTAAAGAATTGCTTAAACGGATTGAATACCCTTGGGTTGAGTCTCGCGTTATTAAAGTACCGCCTGATCGGGGTCGTTATATGGATACCGTATTTGATGATATCGGTTTTTGTTTGAAACTCCGTGATTATGGTATACCTGTTGTTTTAGATGGCAGGTTA
>JAZGBQ010000169.1:0-2663 GCA_036476435.1 Fidelibacterota bacterium | reverse complement strand
AGTCAAAAACAGGCTGGTTGCCAAAGGAAATGGGATTAAAAAGGACTACTTTTAAGCATGCAGGTATTAATGGAAAAGAATTCCGAAAAAAAAGCTGACATTTCCATAAAATATTTATTAAACTTTGAAGTGATGCCCCGTTGGTACGGCGTGCTCTTCAGGGAAAAAAGATTTTCTCGAGGGTAAATCAACGGGGCTTTCTTTATAGTTTAGAGAATCGGGAGATCTAAAGAATCCCCTTAGATACCAGCATTCGGAATGCCATTAATGCACTCAAAGCATGCTGAACATAATCAATCCTAATTTCAGTCGATCGTCTGTTAAAACTTTTACTATAAGAATGGTGATCTTCCTTCAGAGAGGAGATAGCCCGTGGTATACCACCTGTATAAAGCCCCGACTGAAGTTGGGACCGCATTAGAAAATCAATACTATTTCCCATAGAATTTTTAATATCCACGCTCAGACTAGTTTCATTTTTACTCAAATATGGAAATACCGCTAAAAGTCCTTCAAGTCTTGTTGCGGTGGGTGTAGTCCTGCCGTCCCTGGAGAAACATCCGTGATAGGGATGATCCTGCTCATAAACAGGTTTAGTATTCATTATTTGAAAACATATCTGGAAAGCATGCCTGTTTATTTTTTTCCGAATATGATCCGCCAGGGTGGGATTGATCCGGAATAATTTATCCGTTGCAATAAGCGCCCAGTGATCAGCTTCAACTTTTGTCTTTTTGGAGCGCAGGTCAGCAAGAAATAACAATCCATTTTGAGCTGCTTCCAGCCATAATGGATCCTGATCAAGCTCATAGAGCAGTAAAAGTCCGAGAATAGCCTCTCCAGGGTAATATAACGATGTCCATGAATCATCGCGACCGGTTCCATTGGGAAAATATTTTGAAAAGAATGAGCCATCTTCCTTTTGCATGGTGACAATGAAATTCCCCATTTTTCTAAGCGTATCAATGGAGGTAGTTCTTGGGTGCAATTTCTCTGCATAACAGAGTGCTACCAAACCTAAACCGGTCCCGCCCAGTTTTGCCTGGAGACGATCTTTACCGCCGTTAATTGCTGGGTTTGACAGGACTGCTAATAATTGCCCATCAGAGGAAAGATCATCCAGTTGTTGTTTGAGAAATCGGCTGCCTGACAGAACTGTTTCACGCGCCCGAACATTATTGTACTCCAAGGCAAAAGCTGCCAGAGCGTACAGGGTCCCGGCGTGCCGCAGCATATTATAACGTCGCGATACTTTCACATCCGGACTGGTATTAATGCGGTAGGTAAATCGTCCTTCATTATCGCAAAGCCGGATCAAATAATTTGCTGCTGAATGAATCGATTCTTCGATATTTAGATCAGCGTTAGAGGATAAATGGCTACCTGGTATTCCAGGTGCCTTCGATTCAAACAGTAAAGAACGGGTTTGTTTAGATAGAGGACCTGCAGATTTTCCAAGACTTCGAAAGAAAAGACCGATTACCACAAGGAAGGCAATTAAAATAATCGAAATTTTTTGATTCGAAAATTTCATCTATTCAAATTTATGATAAATCATCTGTTTAAGCACAGTTAAACGGGCGGTTTATTTCTAATAGGTTGAATTAATTAGATCTATTGGTTCACATCTACATCTACATCTAAATCAATTATCATTTTAATCACCGGCTTCAGTTTAATCTGTACCGGGCTCCGCTGTGTGTTGATGTCCAAAATGGTCTTCTAACGCGGATTCATCTATTGTCTTGGTTGTACCATGATGGTAGACCATTATTGTTCCGACGAGTTAGATAAATTCATCTCGAAAACCTGACAAAAGAAACCTAGAAGATTTCACTCGTTTGATCTTACAGAGGAAATTGCTTGAGACGATAAATTTTGTAAAATTAAAAAAAAGTGAAGGGCCGCAGATCACTTCGTGGCCTGCAGCCCTAATTTCCCAGTAGTGAAAAACTTCACTACGTCCTGCATTAGTGAGGATTATTTGAGATAGTAATTTGCGCTTACTGTTTCATTTCCAAATGCCGGTTCGTATGATTTGTATTCACTGTGGGAAACTTCAAGTATCGAAGAATTGTAAGTATCCATCGGTACGTGTCTCAATTTAAATTCTTCTTTCCCGTCGTCATCTGTCTTGCCGTTTAGCGTCCAGGATTGACCACTTGAATTAGTAATCAGGATGGTGATATCTGTATTTGCTAATGGTTCATCATCCTCATCTTTCAGTCCGTTGAGATTTGTATCACTTCGGACCTCAATCACTGTTATGAAATTTATATTATTACTCATTACTGCTGTTTTTGTGCTCCCATACTGTTTAACTGATTTTTGGATTTCTATAATATAAATCATGGGAACAACAGCGCCAGTATCGTCACCTTCCTCAACAGAGATGGAAATGCTGGAAGATGAAGATGCGTTATCAGTATCCGCCACCGAAGCTGTAATCGTATGATCGCCGACGCTAAGGTTCACGTTCAGTGAGCTGCCGGTACCGAGGAATCCGTCCACATTTGAATTCCATAGTATAAAGCTTGATAAGTTCCCGCTTTCAGTATCTGTAGCCGATCCATTTAATGCCACGGTAGTTCCTTCTTCAAAAGAAGCGCCGTTAAGCGGTTGATCAACTGTCACCGTTGGGGGTGTATTCTGAACCGGAGGCG
>JAZGBQ010000168.1:0-2095 GCA_036476435.1 Fidelibacterota bacterium | reverse complement strand
CCCTTTATAAAGAAAATATTCATCAAAATCAGGAAATGGTTCAACAGCGTCCAATAATTCCTGATATCTTCGTGACAATATATCTATATCAAATCGCCGCGCGAGCATTCTTCGTTTACCTGCAAATTGAACGCCATCTTCGATGATCCGAGTTGCTTTTTCAGTATCTCCGTATCCCATTAATGCTATTCTTGCTTTCCACAAATATTGATGAGCCAATTCTGGATTTGAAATAATTTTTTTATCAATGTAAAACTCTGCTTTTTGCCAATTACGCATGTATGAATAGATTTCAGTAAGAAATAAGGATGCCCAATGCCCATGAGGATCCAATTCATAGCCTTTTAGTGAATATTGTTCGGCCTTGTCCCATTCTCCTTGATTCATATAGGAATTACTTAACCACGTGGCAATTCCGACGTTATTTGGATATTCTTCCAGGGCTTTTAAGTAGTGAAATGCTGCCTTCTTATAATCGCCCTCAATCCAATGGTAATACCACGCATGGGAATAATGAACATATGGATGATCCGGATCCAGGTGGCTTGCTGTTTCAAGAGCGGATTTTCCTTTTTCCAATCTTTCCGGGGTATGATCCCAAGAAATATTCTTATAGAGTGTAAAATCAACCTTTGCTAATAAGGCATGAGCCAAAGTGAAACTCGGATCGAGCTCAACAGCTTTCTCAAGTAGTTCTGCAGCCATCATATTACCTTCACGATCTGTTTTTGTATCCCAGTAGTACTTACCTTTTAAATAGTAATCATAAGCCTCCATGTTTTCAGTGGGTTTACTTCTAATAGAACTTATTTCTTCAGGACTCAATGTAGCTTTTAAAGCTGTCGCAATATTTTCTGCCACATCGGTTTGAACAGCAAATATATCAGCATAATCTCTATCGTAAGTTTCAGCCCACAGATGCTCATCGGTCTTTGCATTAATCAACTGAGCCACAATCCGCACTTTCTCTCCAGCTCGACGCACACTTCCTTCTAAGATAGTCCCTACACCCAGTTCTTGAGCTATTTCCCTCATGCTCTTATCGGTATCTTTGTAGCGCATAACACTGGTTCTTGAAACAACTTTCAAATCATGTATTTTGGCTACTTGTGTTAAGATATCATCATGCATACCATCGCTGAAATATTCATCTTCTTTACTATCACCTATTACCTTGAACGGTAAAATAGCTATTGATTTACCATCTGTAACGGGTGTAGGCATTTCCTCTTTCTTACTAAAAACAAAAAAACCTATGAAAATTATAATAATAGCTAAAGCAGTAATTACGATTGGAACAGGTTGCTTCCAAATCTGTTTTTTTTCAGACAGTGGTGGAAGTGTCCATGTATCTGACTTTCCTTTCTCATATTCTTTCTTAACATGGTTCAGATCAACGATGAGTTCATCCAAACGTTGGTAACGTTCATCTGGATTCTTCGCCAGAGTTTTATTTACTATCCGCTCAAGTTCCATAGGGATCCCGGTCCTAATGCCTGTAAGCGGTTTTTGATCTTCATTCATGATAGAATAAACAACCGCTTGCTCATAATCGCCCTGGAAAGGCGTTAATCCTGTTAGCATCTCATACAATACTACTCCTAATGACCATATGTCTGTACGATGATCAACCTCCTTACCCAAGGTCTGCTCAGGCGACATATAGGCAGCTGTACCCAGGGTGGATCCATCTTTTGTAACTCGTGTCTGTCCAGCCAGTTTTGCTAAACCAAAATCAACAACCTTTACAGTACCATCTTTAATAATTATGATATTTGCTGATTTAATATCGCGGTGAACGATCTTCGATTGATGTGCTTTATCTAATCCTTTGGCTATCTGAATAGTAATGTCAAGCGCATCATCAACCTCCAGAGGACCTTTTTTGGTCTTTTCCTCGACGGTATCACCTTCATAATACCCCATGCAGATAAATATCTGACCTTCCTTTGTTTCATCGATCTCATGGATAGCACAAATGTTAGGATGATCCAATGCAGAAGCAGCTCTTGCTTCGTGGATGAAGCGCTTCTTCATGTCTTTATCACGGGTTAACTCTAAAGGCAGAAACTTGAGGGCTACTATTCTCTTCAGC
>JAZGBQ010000167.1:0-7339 GCA_036476435.1 Fidelibacterota bacterium | reverse complement strand
CCTTGCCAGGTTCCACGCCGATATTAATCAACCCAATCCGAGGATCTCTACAACCTTCGATCTGCTCTATGTAATGTGACGCCATTATTGCAAATTGCAATAGATTATACGGTTTTGCATCCGGATTTGTACCGACGTCACATATAATCTTACCTCCTTTGACAGTTGGTATATAAGCACCTAAGGCTGGTCTGCGGACGCCTGGTATGCGGCCCAGGATCAATAATGATGCAGTCATGATCGCTCCTGTATTGCCCGCACTGATAAATCCGTCAACCTTTCCATCTTTCACAAGCCTGACACCCCTCACTATGGAGGAATCGGGTTTTGCTTTAATAACGTTTGAAGCACGATCGTTCATTCCCACAGTTTGTGAGGAGTTGACCAGGGACAGTCTGTCAGGGAGAGGAGTGGGAAGGTCTGCTTTTATACGGTTTTCATTTCCAACCAGTACTAGTTCCAGACTATCAGGAGAATCCGAAAGAGCTTCTAGAGCGCCTTGCACAACTGCTTGTGGGGCATTGTCTCCCCCCATTGCGTCAAGAGCAAATATCATTTCAATCGCAGTATGAGTTTACTCAGTTGCTGAGACAACCGGACGGCCTCGATAATACCCACAATTGGGACAAGCATGATGAGGCATTTTTGTTTGACTGCATTGTGGGCACTTCATGACTGAGACACTTAGGGATTTATAGTGCGTACGCCTTTTGCGTCCTCTTGATTTTGATTG
Organism: Fidelibacterota bacterium; assembly: GCA_036476435.1. Classification (GTDB taxonomy): domain Bacteria; phylum Fidelibacterota; class Marinisomatia; order Marinisomatales; family JAHJCW01; genus JAZGBQ01. The sequence continues at coordinate 6,606 of JAZGBQ010000167.1, read as the reverse complement.
CCTGGTTTTTGGTAGTGCCATATCGTATCCTTAATTCTTATTCTGTTAAAAATTTAGAAAGTATGTTTAGTAAGTGCCTCCCATACATTATTTCCTGTAGTGAATTTGCACTCGCAAATCCGTTCATTCAAATTAACTCCACATGTAGAGCAGAACCCCTTACATTCATCAGAACATAATCTTTTTATCGGTTCTTCAAGTCTGATTAATTCTTCAATTACCTCACTCAAATCAATAGCATCCATACTTTCTGGGAAATAAATAGCGTCCTGATCAGATTCCTCGATTAATCGGGCATTGGAATATAGCCAAATTTCAAAATTAGTCTCGGTTAAATTCTCGAATTTTGATAAACAACGGTCACATATTTCTAGGAATGGTATCGTCATGATACCTTTAGTCCTGAATCCCCAATTGACTTTTTCAGATGAAATTGTAATAATTATTGTATCTTTATAAAATTCAAGATCATCGCTTTTGATTTGGGCAACAGCGCTTTCAAATAGCCTATTATCTATACCTGCAAGTAATTCAGAACGATATAGCTTCATTTTTAGCCCGCAAAACTAGGGATATATTCGACCTCAATCAAGAGCAAATGGAATCTTGTTAACAAGGTTATTATTCGGGTTCGTTCTCTAAATCATCTCAGGATTCGCTTGATCCCGTTTGAATACCGCTTTCGTTTTCATAATTACCATCACCTTCATTTTCTGTATCAAGATCGTCTTCATCTTCTTCGTCATCCTCATCTAACCGTTCCAATAAATTCTCAGCATCACTCTTATTTCTGAATATGACGAACATAATTGTCTCACCGACTGAAAGTATTGACAATGCATAGGAGAAAACCAACAATATCAGTATAAAGAAAAAGAATGCCAATATTCCCCCGGCGAAATACTCCGTTACTGATAAATTGGAAACATTTGGAAGAGTAAATCCCCAAGGCTGAGCATCGGGTGAAAGACTCCTAAACGAAAAATGAAAATTGGAAGAAAAATTGAGAATAGCCGATGGCGTTACTACGTCAGTAGCCCAGCTTACTATTTTATTCAGCTTTTCACCCATGAGCCATTCCATTCCAAACACGCCATTGATCAATTTAAACCCTGTAAACCAGAACAATTTAAATATGTAAAAGCCCATTCCCATGATTGGCAACAGTACTAAGTGATAAGCAACGATCCTCCAGGGTTGTGACCATGTGATCGAATAGCTCTGAAATACTGTCCCCATGGTATCATCCTCATAGGTACCGACTATTGCCGGTGTATAGATCAATGAAATTAGTAGAACAATTGTAGTATAAATTGTAAAAACCGAACCGAAGAAATAAAAGAGGTATGGAATTGCGAATAAGATTTCACCAAGAATTGTAATTTTTCCTATCAGGGCGAATATGATCGCCATTAGTAGGAAAAATGTAAGGATCAATAATAGAGAGATTGGCGTAAAGACTACCGGTCGCCAATGTTTTTTAACAAAATTAATACTATCCCCTGCAGAATAGAATTCATTTCCTTTTAATTGTTTGTAGGTTATTCGTGAAACCGCTGTGCACGCAAGAAAAATAGCATAAAACCAAGAAATTATACCAATCCAGTAAATTAACCATGACCACCAATTTGCCGGCGTTCCGTATAAACATGGATATAAACCAAATCTGGTCCAGGCTTCCGTGAAAGACAGACCCGCCATCATTAGGGAAATATAAGATAATGTCCAATATTCTATGAAACCGATCACATTAGCTGAAAGGAAAACCCAGATCTTCTTTCCGCTTAACCCTAACCGCGGTGCGCGGAATATGTCGCGAACATCAAAATATAATTTCAAGCGCTCCATAACTAATCCTCCTGCTTATTAACTTCAGGTCTTTCTTCTCGTAAAAAATCTACCCAGGTTGGTAGATTCCGGTTATGAGATATTGTCTCTGCCGCTTTTTCTGCTGCTTTCCTTGAATTGTATTGGCCTATCCTAACGCGATACCAAATTTTCCCGTCAACCTGAGATTCAGATTTTTGAATGTAGGCATCATATCCATCGGAAATTAACGCTTCAACCATATCCCATGCAGCCCTAATGGTATTTTTAGATGCTACCTGTATTGTAAACATTTGTTGGTGGTTATCACCAACAACATTGACTTGTGTCGTCGGTGATCGTGGTTCTGACTGTTGATCAGTAAAAACTGGTTCCAAAATCGAATCCATGTGGACAACATGATTTTTATCATTGATTAAAGGAATTGATGACGCTAATGACTCCGATTTTATGGACTCATTAATTATAATCTTAGCTGGAAAACCAGGTTTTTGTCCCAGCCATTTGTCATCAAGTTCAGCGATTCCTGCAGGTGATGTGACCAGATTATTGGCTTCATACCGATAAAATTGAGTTGCAAGTTTGTCATTATACTGCCAGATGACCACCTGAATTACGTAGTGTCCCAGGACATCGGGTGTGAAAGCTATTTCTTGATCCCTAGCATGAAACAGTAGACTATCAGAATCCAGTCTGCTGCTATCCGGAATTGTGATAAACCTCCATGTATATTCGAAGAAATTACCTTCGTCAGGTAATTCTGCCGAAACAACAATCGGTTGACCCACCTGAACCTCCGAGAGGTGTCTATCACATGCTGTAACTGCAATCATTATCGTTATTAGCGCTAACGTCAAATTTTTGATCATCAATTCACCAGCTTTGGCTCAAATTCAAGAATTGGTATCATCATGTATGATGTACGTTATCCAAGAGACAGGCATAAAGCAAATATAAGCCTTGTAATAAAATTATACTATTAGACTTGCTTCATCGAAGAAAAATGCAATTTCTAAGGCTGCGGTTTTATCTCCATCTGATCCGTGTACTGCATTTTCCCCAACATTTTTAGCATACATATTTCTGATTGTGCCATGATCCGCGTTCATGGGATTCGTGTCCCCGATTACTTTTCGCCAAGCTTCAACCGCATTATCTCTTTTCAATGCCATCACTATGCAGGCACCTGAGGACATGAACGCCGTTAATTCGGTGAAAAATTCTTTTCCTTTATGGACTGCGTAAAACCGTTCGGCCTGCTTCAAAGATAATTTTAATATTTTAACTCCAAGAATTTTGAATTTTTCCTTAATAATGCGATCAATGATAAGCCCTGAGTATCCATTATTCACTGCATCGGGTTTAATTATTGCAAGGGTTCTGTTTGTCATAATCCAAATCCTTACTTTTATGCTTTCGTTAACGCATCATGCATGAATTTTCCAATCTCAGATGGGTTTTCCACAACTTCAATTCCAGCCGCATCCAATGCATACATTTTTTCTTTGGCAGTGCCTTTACCACCGGCAATGATTGCTCCGGCATGACCCATCCTTCGACCCGGTGGTGCAGTTTGACCGGCTATAAATGCTATAACAGGCTTTTTGAATTTCTTTTTTACTACCCATTCGGCAGCTTCCTCCTCAGCTGTTCCGCCGATTTCTCCAATCATGACCACACCTTCCGTTGTATCGTCTATTTCGAATAATTCCAACATATCAATAAATGTTGTTCCGATAATGGGATCACCACCAACGCCAATTGATGTGGATTGTCCGAGTCCAAATTCACTAATTTGATGTACAGCTTCATAAGTCAATGTACCTGATCGGGACATAATACCAACATTTCCTTGAGTGTGAATAAATCCGGGCATAATTCCAACTTTTGCCTGTCCTGGGGAAATAACACCGGGACAGTTTGGTCCGACCAGACGGGTACGTCTCCCCTTAATGAAATGATCAATACGCACCATATCACTCGTCGGAATTCCTTCAGTAATGCAAACGATTAAATCCAGGTCCGCGTCCACTGCTTCCATAATCGCATCAGCAGCAAAAGCCGGTGGGACAAATATTATGGAAGTATTTGCATCTGCTTCTATTTTTGCATCTGCAACAGTGTTGAAGATCGGCTTTCCGAGATGTTCTTCACCACCCTTTCCCGGTGTTACTCCTCCGACAATATTAGTGCCATAATCAATCATTTGTTGTCCGTGAAAAGTACCTTCCCGACCTGTGAATCCCTGGACGATCAAGCGTGTATTCGTGTTGACTAAAACACTCATATTATAATCCCGCAGCTGCTTGTACAACTTTTAATGATGCATCCTGAAAACTTCCCGCTACTATAAATTCAAACGAAGATTCTTTTAACAAGCGTGCAGCCTCCCTGGAATTGGTGCCCTCCAGGCGAATGACTACCGGGATATTAACCTCAACAGATCTCATAGCATCGATCACTCCTTGTGCAACCCGGTCACAGCGGACAATTCCGCCAAATATATTAATTAAAATTGCCTTAACATTTTGATCGGTAAGAATAATTTTAAATCCACTTTTAACTGTTTCAGAATTCGCGACACCGCCAACATCAAGGAAGTTTGCTGGCTCTCCACCAGACAGTTTAATAATATCCATAGTTGCCATGGCGAGACCAGCTCCATTAACCACACAGCCGACGTTGCCGTCTAATTTGATATAATTCAAACTATATTTGCTGGCTTCAACTTCAGCTTGATCTTCTTCGGATAAATCCCGCAATACCTCAAGTTCTTTGTGTCGAAATAATGCGTTATCGTCAAAATTTATTTTTGAATCCAAGGCTATAATATTGTCATCGGATGTTAACACTAATGGATTAATTTCAATTAGCGAGCAATCATAACTTGTATAAACATCCCATAGTGCTCTTAAAACTTGGACAGCGGTTTTTACTTGTGCTCCTTTCAGTCCAAGCCCAAAGGCTAGTGCACGGAGTTGGTAAGCCTGTAAACCCGTCCCTGGGTCTATCCATAGTTTTACTATCTTCTCCGGAGCCTCTTTAGCGACTTTTTCGATCTCAATTCCCCCTTCGGTTGATACCATGAATACATTTTGCCGGCTTCCCCGATCCAAGACAATACCCGCATAAAACTCTTTTTTGATCTCAATTCCTTCTTCAATTAAAAGTCGCTGAACTTTTTTACCTTCGGGGCCTGTTTGATGTGTGACCAATTGCATTCCAAGCATAGTAGATGCGATCTTCTTTACTTCTGCGGTAGAGTGGGCTATTTTTATACCTCCTCCCTTTCCTCTTCCACCAGCATGGATCTGAGCTTTCACTACAACAGTTTTCTCGCCCAATTTTTGATAGATGGATAGGGCTTCATCCGTAGTAAATGCAGGATATCCGTGAGGCACCGGCACTCCTTTATTACGGAATAATTCCTTACCCTGGTATTCGTGAATCTTCATTGGATTTTCTTATTTTCCCTACTAAGTCGTATTTAGAGTGTTAGATCTTGATGAGAAAATTAATATGACTTTTTTTCACTGATAAGGAAAATATGCAGTCTGTAAGAAACGCACGATGAAATTATCACCACTAAACATATAATGGCTTTAGTTAAAAAAAACATAAAATCCCCAATTTGAGTTCAAATAGGGGATTTTATGTTAATTAACCACATGTTTATTTTAGAAATTTCCCAAGAACATCGGATAGATTTGGCCGTCCGATCTCTTGTAGATCATATGATACACGGGCAGTTGGTTGACTGATATTTATTACCCTCCTGAGATCAATCGGCGTGCCAATAATAACCACATCACAAGGAGTATTTGCTACCGTTTTCTCAAGGTCATTCATCTGTTGTTCACCGTAACCCATTGCAGGAAGAAGGGGACCAATATCAGGATATTTATTGAAAGTTTCAGTGATGGAATCTACAGTATATGGACGCGGATCAACCACATCTTCCGCTCCGAATTTCTCAGCAGCAACCATACCAGCTCCATATTGCATCTCCCCATGAGTGAGTGTTGGTCCATCTTCGATGACAAGAGCTTTTTTCCCAAGGATTAGGGAATGCTCTTCAACACTGATAGGGGAAGCTGCATCAACGACTACTGCTTCAGGATTGGTTTCGCGAATGTTCCATCTCACTTCGTCCACTGATTTCCCGTCTGCAGTATCAATTTTGTTAATCACAACGACATCCGCCATCAGCAGGTTGGTTTCACCGGGGTAGTAAGATAATTCATGACCAGGTCGGTGAGGATCGACAACTACTATAAATAGATCCGGTTTATAAAATGGCATGTCGTTATTACCACCATCCCACAGAATGATATCAGCCTCTTTTTCCGCCTCTCTGACGATCGCTTCGTAGTCAACGCCGGCAAAAACAATTGTGCCGTTTTTTAAATGCGGTTCGTACTCTTCCATTTCTTCGATAGTACATTCATGTTTTTTTAGATCATCGATGGATGCAAATCGCTGAACCGCCTGCTTTTTTAAATCACCATATGGCATCGGGTGCCGAATTACGGCAACTTTTAGTCCTGCTGCTTTTAAGATGTCTGATACTTTTCGTGTTGTCTGACTTTTTCCACATCCTGTTCTAATTGCACCGATTGCGATCACTGGTTTGGTGGATTCAATCATGGTCGGCACACTCCCAAGGATTTTAAAATGAGCACCGGCAGCCATAATTCTGGAAGCTGTATGCATTACAGCTTCATGAGCAATATCTGAATAGGCGAAAACTACTTCTTCGATGTCATGCTGATTTATCAG
>JAZGBQ010000166.1:0-5863 GCA_036476435.1 Fidelibacterota bacterium | reverse complement strand
GTAGGGCATATTTTTTCGCAAAGATGAACGTATTCTGCAGTAAATATGAAATGTCCTTTTGGCAAATCCTTATTAATGATGATCAGTTGTAAATTTCCAGAAAGATTGGAGAGCAGAATGACCGATTGTTTATTTTGTAAAATTGCCCAGGGTGAAATACCTTCGGATGTAGTTCATGAAACCGACCAGATCCTGGCATTCAAAGATATTGGCCCGCAAGCACCCGTTCATATCCTGGTTATTCCAAAAAAACATATTGCGACCATTAATGATCTTACTGATGATGATACCGAACTGGTCGGTCGAATGGTCCTCACTGCCAAAGATATTGCCGGAGAGTTTGGCATAGAAAAGAACGGATATCGAACAGTCTTCAACTGCAATCAGCACGGGGGACAGGAAGTGTATCATATACACCTGCACCTGTTGGGTGGTCGGCAGATGAAATGGCCACCGGGGTAAAAGGGCGATGATCAATTTTCTCCCATCAATATATTTATTAGAAAGAATCCCGTTAATATCGGTAAACTTGACATCCATATTTTTCGATGATCCTGATTGAATGTATATATCTGAATTAAAGATACACGGGTTTAAATCCTTCACGACCAAAGAAAACCTCAATTTCGGCGAGGGGATCACTGCCATCGTTGGTCCTAACGGCTGTGGTAAAACCAATATTGTTGACGCAATCCGCTGGGTGCTTGGAGAACAAAAATACAGCATATTGCGCAGCGGAAATATGGAAGATGTGATCTTTAATGGAGCCAAAGGATTAAAACCGCTGAGTGTCTGTGAAGTATTTCTGACAGTTCACAATGATAAGGGAAGACTACCGGTGGAATACACTGACGTCGAAATTGGTCGCCGTATTTATCGGAATGGGGAAAGTGAATATTTTTTGAACAAGACACCCTGCCGGTTAAAAGATGTGCAAAACCTGTTCGTTGATACCGGGATGGGTGCCGATGCCTATTCGGTTATCGAATTAAAGATGATCGAACAGATCCTATCCGATACTGCCGATGACCGCAAACGAATGTTCGAAGAGGCGGCCGGCATCAATAAATATAAATCTCAGCGAAAATCAGCTCTGAGAAAATTTGAGGTCATCAAAAGTGATCTAAACCGAATTGAAGACATAATTCTCGAGGTCGAAGCAAAAGTCAAGGGTCTCAGTCTCCAGCAGAAACGGTATAAACGGCATGAAAACTTATTAAATGACCTTAGAGATAATGAGATTAACCTGGCCAGTCTCCAGGCCCGCATTATTTCTGAAAAAATTGAACCTTTGAAATCTCAATGGCAAAAAGACCGCAAATCAAAAGAATCGAATATCAGCCGGGAAAATATTTATGATGGTGAATTGAACAGCCTGAGAAATGATTATAAAGAGCAGGAAAGTGAACTGAGTAAGATCCGCCAGGCCATTGATGCCTTCCATAAGGATCGCGAAGAGATCCGGCAGCGCATCCTGGTCTCCCAGGAAAAAAATCGAGCTGATACTGCCACGATTGAAAGGCTTGATCGTGAAAAAACAACAGCAGCTGATAAGAAAATTGAATTTAGATCGAAAATTGAAACGTTCACCGCTCGAAAGAAGAGTCTTCAGCCGAGGATTGATCAAATCAAAGCGGCAACACGTTCAAAAAATGAAGAATTTGAGAAATTTGACCGGAAATTCAAACAGGCCGAAGAACGCTTGGATCAAATTCAAAGTGAGCGCTGGGAACTGCAAAAACTTCTAACGGATAAAAGATCAATTAGCTTAAAAACGCGCTCCATCATTGACGATAAAAAGATACAGAAAGAAAAAACCAGGCAAAAACTTGATTCCATCAAAACGCGTATAGTGCAGATAACTGCAGAAAAAAAAGGATTAGATCAGAAAAAATCGGTCGCTGAGAATAAAACGTTGGAACTGGTCAAGTCAACCACGCTGCTGGAAAAGGATCGCACTGAGCAATCCCGAAAGATCCAATCCCTGGAGACGAAAAATAATCGTCAGAAAGTTGAGCTGGAAACGATGGAGTCTCGATTACAATTCTTCAATAACCTGATGGATTCTAAAGATGACTTCCCATCCGGCAGTAAATTTATTCTGGAGAATACAGACAGATTTGAAGGCGTGATCGGTACCCTTGCGGATCTGATAACGACCGATCCGGAACACCAGGTAGCCATTGAAGCCGCTCTGGGTGACCTGGCGTACAGCATCGTAATAGCTGACCGGGAAAAAGCCCTCAAGGCTTTAAAAATAATCCGCAGCGAGAACCGGGGTTATGCGGTGTTTATTCCGTTAAGTGAAGTCACAGCCGCAAAATCAAAGATCAATCCCCTGCCAAAATCTGAACTTGCTTTAGGCCGCGCAGCGGATATGATCACATGCAATCGAGAAATAAAACCTGTTGTGAATGAATTACTGAGAAATACGGTTATTGTAAAAGACCTGTCATCCGCGAGAAAAAATAAATCGCTGAAAGGGTGGAGCCTGGTTGACGTAAACGGTAATGTCGACGGTGTGGACAATATCATTAAAGCATTCTCAAAAACCGATGAAAACCTGGCCATCGGCAGGATGGACAAGATCATGGCCCTTGAAAACGCAGCAGCGGCTATCAAGCGTGAATTGGATTTGGGGGAGAAACAGCATTTGCAGCTGATCCTGAAACTTGACGGGGTCGAAAAGAAATTAAGTGAGTTCAGCAGGACCAGATCTGAAATTGAAAATGAGATGAAAAAAGTAGAATCGGATCTTATCAGGAATGAGGTGGAGAAGGACCAGCTGGATGAAATATTTGAAACCACGGATCAGGAGATAGCGGATTTAAGCGAAACATTGAAGAGCCTTTCTAAATCCATGGCGGAGACAGATAAAGAATCAGCTAAGATCGAACAAAAAGTTGAAGAAAAGAATGCTGAATTGGAAAAAGCCGGATCAGCAACTCTTGAATTGCGGTCGAACCGGGATAGATCTCATGAGAAATACCAGGATGAACGGATCGCTCTGCTGAATATTGAAAATGAATTCGAAAATATTGCCTTGCAGATCAGTTCAGCTGAAGAGACCATCCGTGAACTTATCCAGCGACAGGAAGGCAGCACCGGTGAAATTAAATCCATCCGGGCTGGAATAACGGAACGTACCGGACAAATTGACGAAGTAACCGGTACTCTGGAAAGCATCAAGGGTAAAATTCATCATCAGGAATCCGTTCAGAATCTTAAACAGGAGGCATTTAACGATACTTTTCGCAGGATCGAGGAGCTCCAGGTTCGCATAAAATCCCAGCAGAAAGATCGGGAGGAATTGTTGGAGACCGTTCAGCAATATGAGCTGAAAATAAAAGATTATGAACAGGAGATAAAACTTTATAAAGACCGCATCCGGGAACGTTACAATACTGCTCTCATAGATGATATTCATGAAGACCGGACCAGCGCTGAAATCGAAGCGAAGATAAAACGGATCAACCATTCACTGGAATCTATCGGACCGGTCAACCTGGCCGTTCAGACTGAATTCGAAGAAGAATCAAAAAGACTTTCGGTATTAAAAGATCAAAAGGACGACCTGATCGAGGCTGAAGATAATCTCCGGGAAACCATTCAAAGAATTGACCATGTAGCCCGCAATCAATTAAAGGATACATTTACCCAGATAAAATCAAATTTTGAGAACCTTTTCACGCTATTCTTTGAAGGCGGGCAGGGTACCCTGACACTGGTCGGTGATCCCGATCCCCTGGAAGCGGATATAGCAATTCACGCACAGCCTCCCGGTAAACGCAACCAGGCTTTAAGGATGTTATCGGCCGGGGAGAAATCATTGACGGCAATAGCGCTGCTGTTCGCGATCTATCAATTCAAACCAAGTCCCTATTGTATCCTGGATGAAGTAGATGCGCCATTGGATGACGTTAACGTAAAGAAATTCACCAGGGTCTTGAGAAAATTCAGCAAAGAGACCCAGTTCATTGTAGTCACTCACAATAAATTGACGATGGAGGTCGCGGATTATCATTACGGAGTCACCATGGAACGAAAAGGTGTATCAAAATTAGTGTCCGTAAAATTTAACGATTAATCCATCCTTCCGAACCCGGCTTGATCGTAATAAAATACTATTCTATCTATTATATTATATTATATCAAATTACCGGGAATTATCTCCTGGGTCTCCAGTCCGAATTTGAACAATCTGGCTGGTTTATACCCGATTAATTGACAGGTATTCTCATTCATCAGGATACCGGTCCCTTCCCTTAAACCGATCACGGAAATGTTCTTGTTCAGGGTTATAAATTCTTTTATGCGGTCGCTGCGGGATTCACCTCCGTGTCCCGGCGGTAATTTTTCCGTATAATGAGGATTGATCTGAAAGGGTACTAAATGAAGCCCTTTTAAATTTTTCGGGCTGACCACGGGCATATCATTAGTGGTGGCAATGGTAGGGCACGCAAGATTACTTCCGGCACTCCAGCCAATATAGGGCAAGCCCTGGTGCACAGACCGGGATAAGGCCCGCATTAAATGCAGCTCCTGAAGCGTATGCAGCAGGTGAAAGGTGTTCCCGCCGCCAACCACAACCGCACCGGCCGATTTCAAAGATCGTTCCGGGTCATGGGCGTTATGCAGTGAATGAATTTGATAACCCAGCGCTTCCATGAAATCCTTTACACGCGAATAGTAGTCATCCCAGCTTATGGTTACCCCTGCATAGGGTACGAATATCAAGGGTGTGCTGAGCTCTCCAAGGAAGGTCTTGATATGACTTTCGGCCCAGTAAAGGTAGGGTTCATTTCCACTTTTCGAATTACTCAGCAATAATAGTTTCATCGTTTACGTTTCACTCTCAGCTATTTTTTTCAGTGCTGCGTAGATCCGGGAAATGGGAAAGCCCATTACGTTATAATAACATCCTTCCACCCTGGTAACACAGGCCGCAAACCAGTCCTGGATACCGTAACTCCCGGCTTTATCGAGTGGTTTATAGCGGTTTACATAATAATCTATTTCCGCCGAGGTCAAGGCTTTGAATGTAACCTGTGTTTCCTCCGTGAAAGATCTTTCAAGATCTTTTGCGAGCCAAATGAAGGTTACTCCCGTAATAACACTGTGCGTGCGGTTCGAGAGTAGCGCCAGCATGGTCCGGGCACCCTTTTTGTCCACCGGTTTACCAAGTATCTTATCGTCGAGTACGACGATCGTATCGGCACCGATAACGAGTTTTTCCGGATTGACAGCGGCTACATTTTCGGCTTTAAGACGACCGTTATAGGCAGCCAGTTCCAGGGGTGTGAGATCCAGGGTAAGATCTTCATTTACAGTGGCGGTCTGTGATTCAAATTGAATATCGATCTGCGATAATAATTTTTTGCGGCGCGGAGAATTTGAAGCCAGCAGGATTGGCAGATCATTGATGGCATTCATTACCATTTTCAATCCATATCATACTTATTTGTTTATTCATTGCCAGCATCACTATCGAAATTTTGCGACCCTGCCAATCAAGAAGACAGAATCATCGGAGGATACGGCCTTGATCTTATACAGGTAAACACCGTTAGCGATATCATCACCAAACGAATCACGACCATCCCAGGGAATGGAATGAAATCCAACTGGAAAGAAGATGGGATCTGAACGGTAAATTGTCCTGCCGCCCAACGTATATACCGTAACCGTCACATCCGATCCAAGGGTCAGCTCGAATGAAAATTGGGTGGAAGATTCGAAAGGATTCGGGAAATTCATGACATTAAAGAGTTCCAGTTGATCCGTCCCCATGGGATAAAGCTCAATTTCATATTCTGTGGTATTATTACCGTTATCCCAGGCAGTGACCAGGAAATGCAGTTTT
>JAZGBQ010000165.1:0-2140 GCA_036476435.1 Fidelibacterota bacterium | reverse complement strand
CTTATGAATTAACTTTTTCCGAAGAAAGTTTTATTGTAGCAAGCCCGATTGCCGATGTTTATAAGGAAAATCGATACCTTATCTTCGCATTTAAAGCACAGAATCATGGATTCATTCAGGACGGAGTTTTTAGCTGGGAGCGTTGATCAAAATTTGTGATAAGTTTAGTACTTTCTAATTCCCACCTCCTTTGTGGCCAGTGGTCAACTGGGAAAGATTCACCAATCTTAACAAGCCTTACGTTGGTCGAGCTTACGCATGCGCTTAATGATCTGATCAATAAAAAGTCCGAAATCAACTCGGTCATCAACATCGCCATTAAACAGCTCTCAGAAAAACATAATTTTGAAGATATGCCGGTAGAAATTTCCATTGAAGACAATTTATTCTATCATGAACGATTTAAAGGTGAATCATTACTTTCTAAATCAGAGGTATGGGATTATATAAAATGGGAAGCTAAACAGAAATGGGGGAAATTCGGGGATAATTTTATCACCTATTGTGAAGTATACAAAGAAAAGCCTGATCAATATCACACAATATCATGTAACTCTAGAATATTAGAATCATTAAAAGATGAAGTAATCTCCATGGGTGGACAACTGCAGTGGTTAGGTCCAGACAGTACACTTTTGTTAGGACCATATTTTGAAATTGAAAAAGTCTTCGTTTTAGATGAAGGATCATTTTATCGCGTTTTCCACCGGAGCGATGGAGGTTTTAACCATGGAAGAATCAGATTTCTTGCATCGGGGATAAAATTTACTGAAGTAGTCGGAAATAAGGATGTGTTGGAAACCGTATTTAATACTGAAAAGGAGAGGAAATCATTTTTCATGCTTGAGCCTATTTCTGAAAAGAGGCAGTCGCACTGGGAAAACTACAACACCATTGAATTAATCCCGTTTGAAAAGATTAACATCGAGGGAATAGAAATCCATAAAAATATAAATGTTCGTTATCTGAATATTCTTACAGCGATGATAAACCGTGATCCGGAATTGAAGATTCTTAATTTAATGAATCCCCCTGGAATATTTGAGTTAACGGTTGAAGAACGAAAGTTGAAAGATAAACATTTGCAAGATGGACCATCTTTGGAAGAAGGATCCTCGGATGAGAAGAAAATTTCTCCTTCCACCAAGATTAAACGGAAAAAAGGCTGGAAATACTTGTTTATAATCATTCTGGTGTTAGGGTTCGGATTAATTCTTCTGGATAGTCCAGCTTCATATTTACAATATATTAATGAAATTGGAAAACGCTCACAATTATCGACCGAAAACCAATTCCTGGCTAAAAGTCTGATTGATAGTCTTTCATCTCAATCAAATGCAATTATAGCAGCACTTTATAATATATTGCCGGCAGATGCTTATAATGATCTTATGTCGTTAACTATTCAGGGCTTGAATGCTGATTACGGTATAGCTTCTTCAGACAGCAGCTTTGTGACATCAATAACCGCCGGTAATATTAAATCTTTTGAAATGGCAGATATCGAATGTTGCGGTGGAATTTTGTCATCTGTGAGTACGACTCTTGCAATTTCCCAACCAGATTCAGGGAATATGGGCGGACCAATTACTACATTGGAATTTGAGTCGTATCTCAATTCAGATCTGCCAACAGTAAACTATACGAAACCGGATGAGGACAAATCAACGAATTACTTTTATGATCCATATATACTGCAAATGGATAACGAAAATGATCTTCGATCGTTTCTTGAATCAGAAAAGGACATGGGGAATAACTTAGTTGTAAGAAAAGTATCCTTTGACCGTAACCTCGAGTCCGGTTCAATTGAAATATTGATCTATTTAATGCTCCTTGTAACGACTAATTAACCACAGTTTGAGTAAATGCGGATCCTCGCTGGTAAGTATAAAGGAATAGCTATAGACACGCGGACATATGGTAATTTTCGTCCAACCAAAACGATCATCAGGAAAAGCATCTATGATCGGGTTGGGTCACTTGCCGGTCAACATGTTCTAGATCTTTTTGCAGGGTCGGGAATCCTTGGATTTGAGGCAGCCAGCCGAGGAGCATTAAGTGTCACTTTTGTTGAAGATAGTAAAAAAGCCGTTGTGCAATTGAAAAACAACATTGCAAAATTTAGCGGAACAAAATT
>JAZGBQ010000164.1:0-2216 GCA_036476435.1 Fidelibacterota bacterium | reverse complement strand
AGGCATTGAAAGCTGGTGTCATTGATTTGGTGGTCGCAGATTTCTCAAAGCTTTTAGAGAAACTTGAGGGAAAGAAGTTTCTCTTCCATGGTAAGGAGACTTCACTCGCCTTAAAGGATGCAAAGATCAATGAAATTGAACCAAGATTAATCGATTATCTTTTATCTCATATTGGACACCCTCAAATTGCATATATGCTCATGTCCTTGGGTAGCATGGGCGTTTACATTGAAATCATCAATCCCGGCCTGATTTTTCCAGGAGTTTTTGGTGCCATCTCAGTAATCCTAGGGTTAATAAGCCTCCAGGCTTTGCCTGTGAATATGGGCTTTTTGCTTCTATTGATTCTGGGCATAGCTCTAATGATCAGTGAGTATTTTGTGGCCGGATTTGGAGTGCTAGGTATAGGTGGGGCCGTTGCCTTCATATTAGGGAGTCTTAATCTTTTTGATGACCCCAGTGCATTTGAGTATCAGGACACAATTCGCTCCGTGAGCATCGCGGTTGGGACGGCGATGCTCTTGATCACCTTCGTTGTGGCAAGGGGACTCTTGTTTGGTGCTCGAAAGCGAAAATTAGACGGCGCAATCGGGGAAGCTATGGTTAGTTTTGATCGGAAAGGTTATGTTCTAGTCGATGAAGAACGATGGCACGCTGACACAACAGAAACTTTGAATCGTGGAGACCAGATAGAAGTCTTAAAGAAAAAGCCGGATGGTCGTCTGCTTGTTTGGAAAAGAAAAGAGGTTGTAAAGGAGGAAGCCTGAAATGGATCAAATTTATAAAGCCGGTATCCGCAACATGTATCAGGGCTCTTGATGGGGACACGCTCATTGTATACCAATAGATGGAAAATATTACCTGCTATAAGGGGCAATAGATAGAGACTGTTTCCATCAATCAACAATGTTAGAAATTAAAAATGGACAAACAGCAAATATCTGAAATCGTCGACAAAGCAATAAACGACTTGAAAGAGAAAGACCCATTTCTGCTTAAACATAATATTAGCGAAAGGGCAATCTCTCATAAGTTAGCGGTTTATCTTAACAATAAATTCCCCAATTATACTGTTGATTGTGAATACAATGGTTATGCAAAAGCCGATAATGATAAGAAATATATTATGATAATTAGGCAACGCATCATTGAACTGGGTAAGCTGAAGGATTCAGAGAAAGATGAAGATTTATTAAAAAGGCTAGTTTATCCAGATATTATTGTCCACCAAAGAGGGCAAGACAATAACTTACTAATAATAGAAATTAAAAAGAAAAATAATGATGATATTGAATTTGATAGGGAGAAACTTTCCAGATACACTTCGCCCGATTACGAAAATGATCTTAGCTATAGCCTTGGTGCATTAATTACCTTCATTACAGGTGAAGATGAATTGTCGCATGAAATTGAATGGTATGAATCCGGAAAAAATATAACAATCTAATAAAAATATTCTAATCGGGTAAAGGGGAGTTTTTCTCTCCCATTCCCCACACCACCCTGCAGGTGGGTCCTCACCGGGCGCTTCATAAAGGTTACCTGAAATAAAACAGCAAAATGAGAAAGGATATACTCGATTCTCATTTAAGGTACTTTCCGATTGAGACCCAGGAAGGCTCTATCTTAGACTATATATATTTATGCTCCTTGGTCATCTATAGACTATAGAAGGTGATTAGGGTGATAGGTTCTATATATAAAAAATATATTAAAATATAAAAGATTAAAGTTCTTATGTAGTCAAGGAAAGATTTGACCCCTTTACGTTTTCTTGATACTACTTTCTTAAACACTTCGACCAATCATGGTCCTTTACCGATTGCTTTAGCTTTGTTCTAATGAAGGAGTTAAAGTTGTCGGAAGCGGTGACCAAGGATTGTGCCCGAACCAGTTGAGCGCAGCACATATGTCCTGTTTTCGAGTCTGCTGTTGATCCTGCTCTTCCACCTATGGCAACCGATGGGTGGTGTCATTTGGGACGTGGAAGGCTCGATCGGCCGAGCCATACTTTACTCGCTCTTTGCATTTGGATGGCTTCTGGTCCTGGTAACCACCTTTTTGATCAACCATTTTGACCTGTTTGGTTTGCGGCAGGTGTGGCTCTATTTTAGAGGTGAAGAGTATACTCAACTAAAGTTCACTACCCCCGGGCTTTACAAGTTGGTTCGCCATCCCCTTTACGTAGGTTGGTTTTTTGCTTTTTGGGCCACGCC
>JAZGBQ010000163.1:0-2606 GCA_036476435.1 Fidelibacterota bacterium | reverse complement strand
TTCAGATAATCTTTTCTTTATCTTTGCTTGCAAAAGCCGAAAATAAAATTAAAAAACGTTAAATTGCCTAGATCGGGCAGTCATTTGTCAGAAGGCTACTAGCCGTATGTGTGGAATTTTTGGATATATAGGATTTGAAGAAGATGGGTTGCTGCGTCGAATGGGGGAGGTCATTCAGCATCGCGGGCCCGACGACCTTGGTTTTCACGAACAAGGGAAAATCAATTTAGGTATTCGAAGGTTGAGCATCATCGACTTAGAAGGTGGGCATCAGCCAATATACAATGAGAACAATTCTTCAGTGGTGGTTTACAACGGGGAAATTTACAACTATCTGGAGTTGTCGGAGGAGTTAAAGAGAAAAGGGCATCAATTTAAAACACATTGCGATACAGAAGTTATTATTCATGCCTACGAGGAGTATGGCATAGATTGTCTCGACAGGTTCAACGGCATGTTCGCTTTCGCGTTGTACGACAAGGGGACTGACGAGCTTATTATTGCACGAGATCGTGCAGGCATCAAGCCCCTTTATTATTTTCATAAGGATGGGAGATTTATTTTTGCTTCGGAGGCAAAAGCTATCCTGGAGTCAAAATATGTAGAGCGACGCTGTAATGAATCTGTCATAGACAGTTATCTGGAACTACGATATGTACCTCAGCCCGAAACACTATTTCATGACATCAAAATACTGCCTGGCGGACATTATCTGCGCCTGCAAAGCAACACGCTTTCGATTAAACGTTATTGGGAGATTCGAATACATCAAGGAGCGTATCAGTCAGAAGAACATTACCAGGAAATTTTTGAGGAGACGTTCCTAAACGCGGTCAAACTAAGAATGCGAAGCGATGTTCCGGTTGGCGCCTACCTGAGTAGTGGTATCGACTCGAGTTTGGTTGTGGCAGCAATGACTCAGTTTTCACAAAAAGTCAAAACGTTTTCAATTGGCTTTGATTCTCCAATTGATGAAACACAGGACGCCCGGCAGTTAGCGACGCATCTTGACTGTGACCACCAAGAAATCCAATGCCTGCCCGAGCATTTTGCCTTGCTGCCCAAGGTCATTTGGCACCTGGAGCGACCAATCGGCGATGCTTTGATCCTGGCTTACTACCTCCTGGCCCAAGAAACCTCCAAACATGTCAAAGTTGTTTTGGCGGGTGAAGGTGCGGATGAGATTTTTGCCGGTTATTCCTTTCATAAAATAATCAAATTGACACAAAAATACTCGGAGATGGTGCCGGAAGTCCTAACCCAAAAATTGCTGGTGCCTTCCCTGTCTCGAATGCCGGTCAAGTTATTAGACAAACTTTTCATCTATCCTGCCTACCTGGGTAAGGAAGGCAAAAAAAGAGTTGTTGAATATCTCAGGGGTTATTCTCAGCGCAGCCTGAATGAAAACTATGTCTATTTAAAAAGCCTTTACGATTTTCAAGACAGGACTGATCTATATACTCAACCTTTTAAATCCAGGTGGATGTCAAATGCGGTTTTTGCTCAGACTAATGGGGCTGGTTTAAATGGTAAGACAAATCATTTTTTGGATCATTTGCTAAAGCTTCAATTTAATGATTGGTTGCAGGACAATTTGTTGTTACGGCAAGATAAAAACACTATGGCTCACTCCCTAGAGTTGCGAGTACCATTTTTGGATCACCACTTGGTTGAATTGGCATTTCAGATGCCAGCTCATTTGAAAATACGCGGCTTAAAGGATAAGTACATTCAGCGGCAAATGGCTAGGAAGATGTTGCCAAAGGCCAATGTGACAAGACGTAAAATACCATTTTATATACCTTTGGAGTACTTTCATCATAATTCAGAACCAAGAGAGCTGATTAACCTAACGCTTTACAAGGAGCAAGTAGAGCGGCGGGGATATTTCGATTACAGCATAGTGAAGTCCTTAATTGAAAAGATGGATAAAGGCGAATTTCTGTATCTAAAACAGGTAATGGCGTTGGTTATCCTTGAGTTATGGCATCTTATTTTTATTGACAAACAGAGGATGTGGTAGAAAGAACGCACAGATGACTTTCATAGGATGCACTTATTTCGCCGCATATACTGACATTTCATTTATGGTTTTAAGAAAAAGGAGCGAGCGATGATACTAGTCTCGGGTGGTGCCGGAGTATTGGGGTCTCGATTAGTGAAAGGTTTAGTTGAGGCCGGGAATAAAGTTCGCGTTTTAACGATACCAAACGACCCTTACGTCTCTCGATTAGATGGCGTTGACTGCGAAATATTTTATGGAGATGTCAGCGATGCTTCTTCATTAAAGGGCGCTTTTGATGACGTTAAGACTGTCTATCATCTGGCCGCGGTTCTTATTGCTGCTGATCCGACAATTTTCGAAAAAGTTAACGTTAATGGCACTCGAAATATGGTTGAGGACGCGAGCAGTGCTGGTGTTGAGCATTTCATTTTTGTCTCATCAGCATCCGTGGTATATCCCTATACCACACCGTATTCTGAATCAAAACGACAGTGTGAAAGGATTGTAAAAGAGCAGAAAGCAATGCACTATACAATCGTGCGGCCAACATTATCGTACAACGAAAATGGCGGGCAAGAATTCTTCATGTTCAGGGACTACC
>JAZGBQ010000162.1:0-3983 GCA_036476435.1 Fidelibacterota bacterium | reverse complement strand
ACTTTTATCCTGTAGATAATAATACCATCTCGTTTGGATTGAATGCTATTAAAAATGTTGGAATCAAAGCACTGGCAAAAATTATTAAAGCACGTGAAAAAGACGAACCTTTTAAGGATATTTTTGATGTGTGCAGCCGCGTTGACCTGCGCGTTCTAAACAAAAAAGTGTTAGAAAGCTTGATCATGTCTGGCGCATTTGACTCGCTTGAAGGTTCGCGTGCCCAGAATTTAATGGCCATTTCAACAGCCATTAAATACGGACAGCAGCGTCAGAACGGTAAGAATCATGACCAATTCAGTATATTCGATTCGCGCAACTCACAGGATGGCGATATGGTTAAAATCCCCGATCTGCCCGTGACCGCCGATTGGACTACTCAGGAAGCCTTGAAAAGGGAAAAAGATGTACTGGGTCTTTATATTTCTGGACATCCATTGCTGAAATACGTAGAAACCCTGGAAGAACACAGTAATTATGATTTTTCTGAGACTGTTGGAATGATTACGAACGGAAAAATTCAAATTGGTGGAAGTATTTCTGAATTACGACTGCATTACGATCGAAAGAATAATCAGATGGCATTCTTTAACCTGGAATGCTTGGGGGGACAGGCAGAAATAGTAGTGTTTAGCGATACTTATGCCAAGTGCCGGGATCAAATTGAAAATGATGCCATTATATTCGTCAAGGGTAAACCCACAGACGAATCTGATTTCAGTGATTTAAAGATCATTGCTGAACAAATCATCCCGCTGGATGATCGCGAACAATATCTTTCAAGACGGGTAAATATTCGCCTTACATCAGAAGTTGTCAATGAGATTGATCTTGACGAACTGTATCGTGTAGCAAAACAGTACCAGGGCGAGTATTCCATGGTGTTTCATCTGGTGAACGGTCCAAAAAAACAACGTATCTTAGCTCACAATATTAAAGTATCATCACACCGTGATTTTTTAAAGAAATTGAAAGATGTATACGGCAAGCAGAACATCTGGGTAGAATGATTGCCGTTCTGCAGCGTGTAACCGAAGCTCACATTTCGATTGATAATGAGATCGTGGACAAGATTGAATCAGGTCTGCTGATTCTGCTTGGCGTCGTTGATAATGATACAGAAGAGGACGGGCAATTTCTCAGTGAAAAAATAGCGGGTTTTCGAATCTTTTCGGACGAACGGGGGAAAATGAATCTGTCCATCAAGGACGTCCGCGGTTCTGTTTTAGTGGTTAGTCAGTTCACCCTCTGTGGAGATTGGCGAAAGGGACGCCGGCCAAGCTTTATTCATGCCGCCCCGCCGGCTAAAGGAGAGGCGCTTTATAAAGACTTTCTACAACGACTGCGTGATAAAGGCATCCCCGTTGGCTCCGGACATTTTGGCGCTATGATGAAAGTACACCTGATTAACGATGGCCCCGTGACTTTTGTCTTAGACAGCAAACAAGCTTGAACGGTGTAACAATCCTGTAAATACGCGCGGTATCCCCCGGGGAAAGTAGATGAATACCTGGCTCAATAAATTGTAACTTTAATCCTCGAGAAAAAGGAGTTCAAATCTATGGATCGGAAAATACGCATCGTGATGGCAAAACCCGGATTAGATGGTCATGACCGCGGGATTAAAGTGCTGGCAGCGGCTTACCGGGATGCCGGAATGGAAGTTATATATTTGGGACTTCGCCAAACCCCGGAAATGATCGTTTCTGCGGCGTTGCAGGAAGATGCGGATGTGATCGCACTGTCTATATTATCAGGAGCTCATAACACTATCTTTCCCAAAGTGCTGGATCTTATGCGGGAAAAGAGGCTGGATGACGTTCTGCTCACCGGCGGTGGAATTATCCCCGAGAAAGACATGAAAGATCTTCAAAAAATGGGAACCGGAAAATTGTTTGGTCCGGGCACGCCGGTACAGGAGACCATTGATTATATACAAAACTGGGTAGCTGAAAACCGTTGATGACTATAGATCTGACGAACAAAAAAGCTATGGAAAGTTATTTTGCCGACTATTTTGATACGGTTCTCTTTCCTGTTCTTGCTGAAATGTATCTACGTGAAGGTGATATAAAGCGTGCGAAAAAGGTTTGTGAAATTGGTTTAACTTATCACCCTCACCACACTGAAGGGTTGTTTATACTTGCTTGCGCGGAAAATGCTAATGAAAATCTGGTGAAGACCGAAAAGTTATTGAAAAGTATTGTGTTAACTGCCCAGCCGCATTATCAGGGTGCCATTATGCTTGCCAATATTCAGATGGAATTGGGACGATCACCTAATACGATTGGCGCAAGCTGGAAACGGGTTTTAAAAATCAATCCCGCCCATCCCGGGGCATTACATTTCTTCAGACCTGAGACTGAAACAGATTCGAAGAGAAAAGTTGATCACAGCACTGCAATAAAATTCCCCCCTCGCCGTCGGAAATCTGTAAAAGTTCGACAACAAAAATTTCAGGAATCTGAGATGGAACCCCTGACAATCAGTCCACGATTGGCAACCTTTACCCTTGTTGCCGTTTTGAAGAATCAAGGCCTACTGCACCAGGCGCTTGAAGTCCTTGTAATGCTGGAACAAAAAGGTGAAGATGCAGTGCACATTGAGCATGAACGCAAAGCCATTCAAGACAGTATCGAATCTGGGAACATTCAATAGACCTGATTTACCTATAAATTAAGGATCTACATGAGCGCGTCAATTTTTTCAAATCGTGTAAACAAATTACAGGTGAACCTGGATGAAAAGGGTTTCCAGGGTATGCTGATAACCAATTTGACAAACGTGCGGTATCTTTGTGGATTTACTGGCTCAGCCGGCACCTGTCTTATTACACCGGAAAAAAAATCTTTTTTTTCCGATGGACGCTATAAAGAACAATCAAGCAAAGAAGTCAAAGGTTTCGAATGTTTCATTGATTCTGTTCCTCACTTTGAGATCATGACAAAGAATGATCTTTTACCGAAAGGGCTGACCGTTGCCGTGGAAGGTGATTATTTGAGCGTGAACCAATTCGCTCGTCTCAAGGAGTTATTCCCGGCCGTTAAATGGCAATTTACTAGCCGGGTGGTTGAGGATATTGCATCAATTAAAGATGAATCCGAACTCAAGGCGTTACGTACGGCAGTGGAAATTACCGATCGTGTGTATACTGAAATCGTGCCCATGATAAAACCCGGCGTGACCGAAAAAACTATTGCGCTGGAACTGGTAATTCGTCATCGGAAATACGGTGAAGGGGAATCCTATTCGCCAATTGTTGGCAGTGGACCCAACGGGGCTCTGCCTCATATGTATCCTACCGATCGCCAATTTGAGAATGGGGATTTCATCGTTATCGATGCTGCTGCTAAATATGCCGGTTATCATGCTGATATGACCCGCACAGTAGTGGTAGGAGAAATAACCGGAAAGCACAGACAAATTTATGAACTGGTCAGGCGTGCTCAGCAAGCCGGGTGCGATTCCGCAAGGGCCGGGATGACCTGTAAAGAACTGGATGCAGTTACCCGAAATATCATAACGGATGCGGGCTATGGAGATCAGTATATTCACTCAACAGGTCACGGAATAGGATTGGAGATCCACACCCTTCCTAAGGTGAGTCAACTTAGTGAAGATACCTTAGTTGCAAATCAAGTTGTGACCATCGAGCCGGGTATTTATTTACCGGGCTGGGGTGGCGTTAGAATTGAGGATGATATAATTATTAATGATGATGGCTGCGAAATATTAAATAAAACGGGAAAAGAACTTGTGGCTATTGTTTGATTGGGAGCTAATGCTTTCAGGCTAATTTATTTATCTATGAAAGATATTTACTCTGATCCCGCTTTCTATGAAGCACAATGAATCCTGAAAGCCAATTACAGATTTATTTATGCGGAAAAAGATAACAACAGTCTTCTTTGATATAGGAGGTGTACTCGTGGATATCGATCCGGGGCGTACACTGAATTTTCTAAGTGAAAAAGCCGGTGTTT
>JAZGBQ010000161.1:0-3211 GCA_036476435.1 Fidelibacterota bacterium | reverse complement strand
AGACAGTCGCTTTGGCTCCGGAGGCCAACGCTGTCCTTTTTGTCAGTTATTGTTTTTATTGCTTTTAGAGCCGTTTTTATTTTTCTCGGGTGCGATTTGGGTGCGAAAGTGTCGACGAAAAGTGCTTTAAAATTGAAAAAAATATGAGTAGACAACACTCATACGGCCTTCGCCGAGCTTCTCAAATATTTTATAGTGTAAAATCGTTTTACTATCATCACCTATCCCAGAACCTTCGCTACTGATTCAGATTTTAGAAATGAACTTCTTAGCTCTGGATTATTAAAACCCTCAATTATTGATTGTAATATCAGTTTTGATTTCTTCAATACATCATTTCTCTCTTTTGAACGCTTCTGTTTCTCAAGTACTTTGCTAAAATCAAGATAGAGCATCCACAAAAAGGTATTATGTACAGCCTCTTCCGCTTCACGAATAGCTTTTCGAAACAGTTTAGCACTTTCAGTTAAAGAATCCGCATTAGCCAAGACACTCGCTTGCTTCCATAGTGCCTCTATTATTAAATCTTTTGCACCTATTTTCATAGCAAAATCAAATCCTTTTTCAGCAAATCGTTTTGCTTGGTTCTTATCACCCAATAGTAAATACAATTCACTAAGCGAAATATAGCTCCTGGTTTCATACCACAATGTTCCGGAAGTTTTTGCAAGGTCAAGGACTTCATCATATTTGTCACGAGCTGATTCAAAATCTCCCAGAAGCATATAATCTTCGCCGAGGTCACGGATATTATCACACATTGCGCCTTTGTTCTGATGTTCGGTAGCCAGGGCAAGAGATTCTGAATGGAACTCAAGTGCTTTTTCCAGATCGTTTAATGATCTGTAAATGTCACCAATTACATTTAAACTTCCGGGAATTTTTCTGTAATCAGCAATACTCCTTTTAATTTTTACAGATTCAGAGGCATTATCTAATGCACTTTCATATTCTCCTAGTTTCCAGTTTGCCAGACTAAGAAAATTTAGTGTGGTTGATAAACCCAGGTTATCGCCAATTGTTCGTTGTATTGTTATTGCATCAATAAAATATTTCATTGCAGATGGATAGTTCCCGATATGCCAGTATGCGAAGCCCAGGTTACTTAAACTGATGGATCGGTTGCGAGAATCAGTAATTTCAAGTGTCATAGAAAGTGCTTCTGCAGAAATTTTTATCGTTTCGTCGTATTCTCCCTTTGTTGCATAGATGAATGCTTTCGTGCTTATGCAGTTAATCAATTCTTCCTTATTGTTTATAGCCTTGGCTTTTAATATTGCCTCATCACATCTTTCTGATGCAACATCAACTTTTCCAATGGTACGGTTCACCTCTGCATATTTTCGCAATGCTCTTATTTCATCAACCTGGCTGGAAAGCTGTTGGGCAAGGTGCAAATAATTTGTAAAATTACTTAATGCTTCCTCTGAATTACCAATTGAATTATTAACATCACCTAATCCCTCTTCAACTGCCATCAGCAAAGATGAATTATTTGTGCTGGACTGTTTAACTATCACGTTTATTTTAAGATATAGGTTTAATGCATCTTCATTGGCATAAAGATCACGCGCAAGGTTTGCTGCCCTAAGCAAGTAATCAAGTGCCCCTTCTTCCTGTCTTGAAGAGATAAGATGGTGGGCGATACGAGCAGCATATTCGTCTTTCATTGAATATTTCTCAATCAAATATGATGCTATCATCCTGTGATATTCTTCCCGAAGCTCGGGTAAAATGGAATCATACATGACCTGCTGAACCATCAGGTGATCGAATCGATAAAGATTTTTTAAATGTTTTATCAAATTATGTTTTGATTCAAGAATCTGGAGCTGCTTTAGAAGATTAATTCGATTAACATCTAAACAGGTTGCAAGAGTTTCTGAAAGGAAGTATTCCCCTTCACAAGATGCGATTTGTAAAATTTCTTTCAGGTTGTCGTCCAACCTGTTTAATCGTTGATATATTATATCCTGGATTTTACTGGAAATAAAAACAAATTGTTCATCCTCGCTTACTGTCCAAACCTGGTGTTCAAAAAATACAAGTTGTTTCTCTTTAAGAAGATTTACAAGCTCTGAAATAAAAAGAGGAAGTCCCTCAGTATGTTTGAATATTTTTTCTGTGAGAAGCTGATCAACTTTTCCATCCAAAAGTCTGGAGACAAATATTGCTGTTTCCTCCTCACTTAATTTTGTAAGATTAATTTGATGAGCTACCCCTTCGATGTTAAGTTGTCTAACTGTTTCCGAAAGTGAAGCATCATCAACGATCTCATCTGATAATGCAGCATCCCTCCGATACATGCCGATCAGCAGTATTGGCAGATTTGTAACGTTTCTTGCAATATATGAAAACAAATCAAGGCTAGGTTTATCTGCCCACTGTAAATCATCAATTATAAGAATGAGAGGTTGTTCGGCAGCAAATACCTGAAGTAACATTAAGACCGAATCCCAGAGTTGTTCTTTATGCAAAAGTGAAACAGATTCAGTTGAAAGGTTTAAAAACGATTTAATGTGCGGTATACGGCTTGAAAGGTTTATACCGAATTTTACAGATTGGTCTAAAAGTACATTAATAAATTCATCGTTTACATTATGAATACTATTTTTTATCCCGCTTACAAAAGGATGGTACGGCAATCCGCCTTCCTTGAATACTGATCTACCCCAAATAATATTTATGCCCGATTCGCTTATTGCCCGCAAAGCTTTTGCAGCAAGCTGTGATTTTCCAATTCCCGATTCACCATAAATAAAAACCGTTGATTCTTTAGTCTCACGAATGTTCTTAAATTTCTCAAGTAAAAATTCAAGCGGAGCTTCCCGCCCAATAAATATACTTTCTTCAAAAATTAAATTGGACTTGGCAAATTTAATTTGAGATTCTTCTTGATGAATAGCTACCTGATTATGATTCTTTGAACTTAAATCCGAAAGAATTTCCTGACATGAATCATATCTTTTATCCTTCGATTTATCAAGGCATCGCATGACGATTTGTTTGAGCTTATTGGGGACCAAGGAATCCAAATTATTATTTGGTTCGGGCTCCTCATTCAAAATCGAGTACATCACTGCCTGTTCGTAGTCACCGGGAAACGGCATTTTTCCTGTGAGCATCTCATAAAGCACCACCCCAAAAGCCCAAATATCTGTCCGGTGATCCGTTTCCAGGCCTTGTGCTTGTTCCGGCGACATGTAAGCCG
>JAZGBQ010000160.1:0-2035 GCA_036476435.1 Fidelibacterota bacterium | reverse complement strand
CACATAAGTGCCGATATCAATCAAATGAAACAGGTATTCACCAATTTAATCCAAAATAGCATTCAGTCACTGGGATCTGACGACCGGTTGATCGAAATTGAAACATCATCGAATTCACACAACGTTCAGGTAATAATAAAGGATCATGGCCAGGGAATTAATCCGGAGGATTTAGACAAAATATTTGATCCTTACTTTTCAAGACGTGAAAAAGGAACTGGCCTTGGATTGGCAATTGTTAAACGCATTATCGAACAACATGATGGTACAATCACGGTTACAAGTCTACCAAGAGCAGGTGCGACCTTTACTCTTACATTTCCTAAATTAAACAACCAAATGCAGGATATTAAACTAACATGAATATACTTATTGTTGATGATGAGCGAAATATCCGTATGACCTTGAAAGACATTCTGCAGGATGAGGGCTTTCAAATTTTCACAGCTTCGAACGGTGAAAAAGCGTTAAAAATCATTGCGAAGAGTATATTTGACCTCGTGATCCTGGATGTAAAAATGCCCGGCATGGATGGCATTGAAGTATTTAAAAAAATCCACAAATCTCAACCTGAATTGGACGTCTTAATCATCTCAGGGCACGGTGATATTGAAACAGCCGTGAGAGCAGTGAAATTAGGGGCATATGATTTTCTCGAAAAACCTTTGTCCATGAACAAAATCCTGACGGTGGCAAGAAATATTCAGGAAAAGCTGGATCTCAAAACGTCTGCTCAGCAGGGGGCAACTTTACAGTCAGAAAAATATCAATTAGTTGGTGAATCGCCACAAATTAAAGATCTAATACAAATTATTCAAAAAGTAGCGCCGGCGGACTCCAAGATATTGATCCGTGGTGAGAGCGGGACTGGAAAAGAACTGGTTGCATTTGCAATTCACAATCAGAGTAAACGAAAGCACCGATCATTTATAAAATTCAATTCTGCAGCAATTCCTTCAGAATTGGTGGAAAGTGAATTATTTGGGTATGAACGAGGCGCTTTTACCGGGGCGAATGTCAAAAAAATGGGGAAACTGGAGCAAGCAAGTGGGGGAACTATCCTACTTGATGAAATCGGGGATATGAATCTCACTGTGCAGGCAAAAATATTACGGGTAATACAAGAAGGGACATTTGAACGAGTTGGCGGAAACAAAACTATTCACATCGATGTGCGAATTCTTGCCGCAACCCATAAAAATCTTGAAGATATGGTAAAGAACAATACCTTTCGTGAAGATCTTTTCTACAGATTGAATGTAATTCCAGTCACGGTACCACCTTTACGGGACCGAATAGGCGATATAGAAATTCTGGTACATCATTTCCTTGATGCCTATGCAAAAGAATTTAATGTGTGGAAAAAAACGATGCTTCCATCGGCCCTGGAATTACTGTCAGAATATTCTTTTCCCGGCAATGTTAGAGAACTCAAGAACCTGATCGAAAGACTCCACATTTTGGTAAATAACGATTTTATCACAGAAGATGATCTGAAACCGCACTTACTTGCCGATTCACAGTCTGACATGAATATTGATATCTCCGATCGAGCATCATATAAAGAAGTGAAAAAAGATTTTGAAAAAAAGTATATACGCACTCTCTTGGAGAAATATAATTGGAATATAAGCAAGGCTGCCAAGAGGTTGGGCATGCAACAGCCAAATTTATCACGGAAAATGAAGGAGCTCGAAATTAACCGTGATTAGTGAGAGACGTGAAGGTTAATCCTGTTGAGCTACAATATCTGGATATCAGCCAACACATCCAGAGCATGCGTTTTTGTCTTTACTTTTGAATAAGCTTTCCTGATCACACCTGATTCATCAATCAAATAACTAATTCTTAGTATTCCTTCGTATTCCCTTCCGTATAGCTTTTTCGGACCCCAGGCATGGTATGCCTTTAATACTTCTTTTGATTCATCACAAAGCATGGGAAAATTAAAACCATATTTGTCCACAAATTTCTTCTGTTTTACGGGAGGATCAGCACTCACTCCTAATATTTGCGTGGATTCCAATTCGTATTG
>JAZGBQ010000016.1:0-7853 GCA_036476435.1 Fidelibacterota bacterium | reverse complement strand
ACGGTAAAAAGATAGAGATCGCTGTAAAATCTATAATACTGGGTGAGGAGGTGGAAAACCGTGATGCCCTGGCTAATCCGGAAGCCCTGGACTATTTTAAAGATATACCAGAGTTAACTGTCTAATTTAAATCATCCAAGCGATCGATTAAATCCACAACTCGATTTGAGTATCCCCATTCGTTGTCATACCAGTTCAAGGTCTTGATAAGATTCCCTTCCACGACGCGTGTAAATGGCGCGTCATATATGGATGAATGGGGATTCCCAATGATATCGGTTGAGACAACCGGTAATGTTGAATATTCAAGTACGTGAGAAAGCTCTTTGGAATCTGATGCTGTTCGAACAACTTCATTAATATCTTCAATGGTAACATTTTTTTTGAGACGAGCTACAAGATCCACAACGGAACCGTCAGGTACCGGTACGCGTGTGGCAATACCATCCAATTTACCATTTAATTCCGGCAGGACTTTACCTACTGCCCGGGCGGCACCGGTAGTTGTAGGAATTACATTTTCAGCTGCTGTTCGACCCCGTCGCCAGTCAGAATGAGGAACATCCGCCAGTCGTTGATCATTTGTGTAGGCGTGAATTGTATTAATGACACCAAATTCAATTCCAAAGGCATCATTCAAGATTTTGGCCATGGGTGCGAGACAATTCGTTGTACAGCTGGCATTTGAAATGATCTTATGCTCTTTTCTTAAATCAGCATCATTTACACCAATAACAACAGTATAATCAATCTCATCTTTAGCCGGCACTGTCAAAAGTACAAAATCAGCGCCAGCTTTTAAATGCTTTTGAAGTTCATTTCTTGTTCGGAATCTCCCCGTTGATTCAATGACTATATTAACATCCAAAACTTTCCATGGTAAAGTTGAAGGGTCGGTTTCAGAGAGCATTTTCACCGAATGTTTTGATGTAACCAGCAGGTCGTCCTGTAAATGAACCTCATCAGGAAACCGGCCCATAACCGTGTCGTATTTCAGTAAATACTCAAGAGACTCCTTGGAAGTAATATCATTAATAGCAACAACTTCCAAATCATCTCTCGAATTCAATATTCTGAATACCGATCTACCAATTCTGCCAAACCCATTGATTGCAACTCTCATGATATCACCCCCAGTTTAGTATACGCATCAATTAATTCCAATATCCGCTTTGAAAATCCCCAACCGTTGTCGTACCAGCACAGCGTTTTTAATAATTGATTACCAGTGCTCATAGTGACTTGGGCATCATAAACCATGGATTCGCTAACTCCGATCACGTCACTCGAAACGATGGGATCTTCTGTATAACCTACAATTCCTTTTAATTCACCTTCGGCTGTCTCTTTCACAGCTAAGTTTGCCTCTTCAACGGAAGGCATGTTTGTCAATTCAGTTACGAAATCAATACAGGAACCGTCTGCGACAGGAACATTCAATGCGATACCATCAATTTTCCCCTTAAATTTTGACATCAATTCTTCAACAATTTTAGGTGCTGGGGTGCTATTGGGAATAATGTTCTCAACTGCCGAACGACTTCTTCGAAGATCAGATTGAATACTGTCAGCAAGTGGCTGATCGGAAGTATACGCATGTACGGTTGTCATCATTACACGCTCCACGCCAAACCTTTCATCCAAAATCTTCAGCATGAGCCCCAGTACTTGGGTTGTCGAGGAGGTGGTGGAGATCGTTCTGTCACTTACCTGAATATCTTTATGATTGACACCATATATGACCACTCTGTCTATGGAATCTACCGGTGGCACGGCAACGATTACACGTTTTGCACCAGCATCCAAATGTTTCTGCATATCCTCTGCCCGCCGGTACCGCCCGGTAGAATCGATAACAAAATCAACGCCGTAGGCATCCCATGGAATTGTCCCGGGACTTCCCCCGATAAGCAACCGAACGTTTTGTTCCTTGACTACCAAATGATTGCCATCCAATGAAACATTCTCTTTCATAATGCCATGGACTGAATCTCGTACCAGAAGATAGTGGAGGACTTCCGGTTGCCCCAGATCGCTTATGGCAACGAACTCATAATTTGGATTATCATAACCGATTCTGAATATATTTCGACCAATTCTGCCAAATCCAACTATACCAATCTTTATCCTCTTACTCATTTTAGTCCTATTCCTGTATGTAATTATAATTTAGCCACCGTTTTCCAACTTTAATATTATTAATATTTAATCATTCTAATTGCTTTTTTTAGAGGACATTTGTTGGGATTATTAAATCCTGCTCCTAACACATTATCATTTTGTATATTACAGCGTTTATTGATATGCTGATAACCTGGTAAAGGGCTGGATCTTTTTGATATACTCTTAAGTATGTTAATCGTTTAAAGCACCATCACTTTTCCACAATCTACAAATTAACAAATAGTCAAAGTAATTACGTTAAGGAGTTTTACATATGGCTGATCGCGAAAAAGGAGTTGTGAAGTGGTTTAATCCATCCAAGGGATTTGGATTTATTTCACGCGACAGCGGCGAAGATGTCTTTGTCCACTATACGTCCATCGAAGGTGAAGGTTACCGAACACTGGTCGATAACGAAAAAGTTGAATTTGACGTTGTCGAAACAGACAAAGGGATCGAAGCAAGGAACGTCAAGAAAGCATCCTAAATATCTTTTCTATCCAACTAGCCCGCTAATATCTGCAAAGCCTCTTTCAGTTTTTCTTCACTGGCAAATCCATCTTTATAAGACGTCTCGACACAGTTGTACGGGTGAAATTGTATACAGTCTGTTTTTGCATCATCATCAATTATAACATAAGATTGAGTTCCCGGGTTTAAAGCTAACCACTCCGAAATCTTTTGACCGCGCGGAGTATCTTCTTCGGTAGAGAATTTAGCAATTGAAGTGGTGGAAATAATGTCGCCCTTGATTCCCTGCTCTCTAAATTTTTTATCAAGTTCTTCAATCGTATGCAGCAGTCGCCAGGTAGAGCTTATGACGATCTTAGCCCCGGTTTTTTTTATCAAATAATTTAAATTTTTCACGGCTCTGTGACTAAACCTGATATTTTCATCTTCCGGATGATGCAAATATTGATATTTTACAGAATTTCTTGTAAGCAATACCCCGTCGATGTCTAAAAAAATGATTTTCATTCTTTAATTAATCCACGATCATTCATATTTAAACTTTATCTTTATTGTCTCCTCAGCCTCTTAAAAAATACAGTGTTTTTAGTCATCATTTAAACCCTGTATTTCACAGAGAAACAATTAATTTCGCTCAAAGGCTTAAGATGTGATTTTGGAAAATTAAACCGCTCCATATTGCTTGTGGTCGCTGGTGTTATTATCGGGCTATGGTTGGTAGAGCAGATAATTTGAAACGGATCTCTATTTATTGTATAAGAGTTTATCGAGCACTTCTTTTAAATGCTCCAAATTATAGGGCTTTGATATATAATCGCTGAAACCGGAATCTATGAAATCCTTTTTATGCTGGTATCCATAAAAGGCAGTGATGGACACTATTGGAATATTCTTGTATTTTTCATTCTTACGTAATTCTTCCATTATCGAAATTCCGGAAATATCCTGTCCCAGGTGAATGTCGAGTAGAATGCAATCAATATTGTAGATTTGCACCAATTCCAATGCTTTTTCGCCATCATTGGTTGCGATCACATTATATTTCAGTCTTTTAAGCTGGAGATGAAGGTATTGCAGGTGTGATTTCTGATCTTCCACTACCAGTACCGTGGGTGCCTGTAAAAAAGGCCGATCGTTAATAATATATGGATCACCGTATTCCATAATTCATTTTAATCATAAGTCATTGAAATTAAAAGTCTTATGAGATAGTAAATAGACCTAATCAATAAATCCGATAGAATCGGTCGGATTGACAATCGTTGAGGCTATATTTTTCAAGTGGCCGCCTATGCGCTTCAGATACCTAGAATATAGAGCTATTGCAGCGGTTTTATCGCCAGTCTCATAGGACTGTTTCCCGGATAGAATATCATCCACGATGCCATCTGAAACCTGAGATAATTCCTGTCTGAATGTTCCTAACAATTTTTCCGCCAACTTTTCGTCCTGTTTTTCAATAACATTGATCGTTTGCCCAAAGCGTTCGCGCACTTCCAGCTCTATTGCATGCAGGCCTTCTGAAATCAACTCTGACTTGATTCCTTTCTTAAAGTTCATAGCTAAATCCAGAATGTTCTTAGTATAATCGCCGACCCTTTCAATATCAATGACCATGTTCAACAAAATTACACCACTATTAACATCCGCTCCGTCGGCATGGTGATAAAGGTAAGTTAAAATTTTCTTACGAACTTCAATTTGAAATTGGTTTATTTCCTTATCTCGTTTTTTCAACGCTATCAATTTATTTAGATTTTCACCACCTCTTAAGGATTCTAGTGCCTGGTCAAAAAACTCACTGGAAAGTTTTAGCATATCCAATGATTGACCCCAGGCCTGTTCCAGCAGACTATTGGAAGTCCAGATTTTTATTATTGTTTTCCACATACATTAACCCTTCCAGATAATTTACTCACGTACGATAAATTATTGTCTAACATTATTAGATTATTTATCTCGCACATCATAAAATCATTATTATCAAAATATTATAAATGCTATTGGTATAAAATAGAGCAACAAATAAACAACGATGAATGTTACCAGGTTTGAAGTTGATGCAGCCGCCTTCTCACCGACATATTCAGCAAGTTTGATTGGGATACTTTTTAATGGATAAAAAATTAGTATTCCAAAGATATTAAAGAACAGATGTGAGAATGCCACAGTAACAGCAATACTATTCTGGGTTGCCATTGCAGCAAGCATAGCGGTAATGGTCGTTCCAATGTTCGCCCCCAGCGTATATGGGAATATTTGTCGGACAGATACAAGTCCGGCTCCTGCCAGCGGTATGATAAGCGAGGTTGTTATCGAGCTGCTTTGAACTGTAGCGGTCATAAATATCCCAAAGATGAATCCGTTAAAATCGTTCTTGAATAAATAATTATTAATAAATAATTCCAATTTATTAAGCACCAGGGATCGAATTGTTTTTACCAGATAGGCCAGCGCTCCAAATAACAGCACGAGCGAGATCAACAATATTATTATATTCGCAAACGGCCAGCCCAGGACCATTCTATCAATCAATTTTATTACGGGATTCAATATGAAACTCAGTGGGTTAAATAATTTCATTCCCCCCATATTTGTAAATCCCTTTTCAAGAAAAATTGCGGAATTCCTGATCAGGTGAAATGCATTCTCAAGCGGAAATAAAACAAGAACTGCAAGAATATTGAAAAAATCATGAACGATGGCAGCCGAGAAGGCTCTTTTAAATTCAATCTTATTAGTTATATGTCCTATGGAGACCAGTGTGTTTGTTATGGTTGTACCAATATTGGCACCCATAATAATTGGGATGGCATTATGCAGGTTTAAAACTCCACCTGCCACCAGACCGACGACAATGGATGTAGTAGTTGAGGAACTTTGAATCAAACTGGTTGCGACAATTCCGATCAGCAATCCTGCAAATGGATTATCGGTCATCGTGATCATAGTCTGTGCAAAATCCCCACCGAATAATTTAAAAGAATGTCCCAGCAGTTTGATTCCAAGCAGGAATAGGTAAACGGTGACGATAATAACTAATATTTTAAAAATCGTATCGCGCGTGGAAGTACTCACAGAGCTACCTGTATAGAAATTATAAATCGGAAGATATGGGTTTGCCCAATTAAAGAACCAATTAACAGAATAGTGTCTCCAGCTCTGTCTTTATTTTAGAAAACCGAAGCGATTTCCAGGATTAAATCTTTCAAAGATACAACAGAATTTAGATTGACCTTTGTGTACAAATGAAAGATATAATTCTCTGATGCACAGTGCTTTGAAGGATTCAGTTATCAATTAAATCCATTTAATTTTTCTGTTGGCTTAAAAATCTCCGATCACTCCAAGGGCTTCCAATTTCGTCCATAAAAGAGATTATCCATTTGAAACAGAGTTTTATGAAACATGGGAAATCGTCTTACAACCCATCTTACTATTTTGTGAAAAAGTGTATTTCGGTGTGAAAAAGGGCAGGATACTATGCATATGCCACAATCTGTGCCATACATCCGCCAGAGGGTATAGCACCGCTCAACATTTGTGGGCCACTTATCAATCCCTCTGATCCTTTTCTTATCAGCCTTTGACAATGCTCTTGAAGGACAATTTTCCGCACATTTCAAGCATACCGAACAAAAATGCTGAACACCAAGTGACCGTGGCTTATCGAAATTAAGGGGGATATCGACAGTTACAGCTCCAATACGCACACGACTGCCGTATTTATCTGCGATCAAAATATTATTGCGTCCTACCTCACCTAATCCTGAAAGTACTGCTAGGGGTGGAAGGATGATATCATAATGAGCATCATAATGTGCCCTTGCACTATGACCAGCATTGATCAGAATTGCCTCCATTGATTTCGCGATTCTCGCAGCACAGTAATATTGTCGTGCGGATTCATAAAGCGTTTCCGCATGGGGAGCGTGCTGCAGTCGATCAAAGTCCATTTCAACCAGGAATACGATGGCACTATAATGCAAGAGGTTGACAATCTTTCCATAATCGCGATCAAACCTTCCTTTATGTGTATAAATATATTTTTCACTCAGTTCGCAACAACCTACAGCCACGGCACCTAACCCTGTTGCCAACCGTTTGATTGCCACAGTAAGATCTTTTGTTGTAAGAGAAATTGATTCCCATTTTTGAAAAGCATTTGCATCTGGCATGAGATCATCAATCGAATCAAAATATTTGCTTGCTTTGGGTGTAATTCTCGGATCATAAAATCTTCCTCCCGGCTGTCTGAGGGGAGTTAACTGGCGAATGCGGTCATCTTTTTCCTTCAGTTCTGGTCTACGGGAATAAAAATCGCCGTAGATCTCCGTACCACGTTTACGTTCAGCACGAGAAAACATGACATCCCGTTCATCAACCCTGTCTTGTGATCGATATTGCTTATTAGCAGATTTAGGCATTAACGGGTACTAAAATCGTAAGTAAAATGATGTCGGATTATGGGGGCTATCGCAGTCGTGCAAATCACAGGATAATGATCATGATTTACGTTATTCGGCTTTCTTCAACCCGGCGGTGCGGAATTCGTTAATGATTTCGTTTGCGTGATCGCTTACATCAACATTTTGAAAGATCTTTATAATCCTTCCCTCTTCATTGATAAGATAAGTCTTACGTTTTGCGAACAGTATTCCGTTGGCAGCATACAATTTTGCAACTTTCTTGTCTGAATCACTAAGCAAAATAAAAGGAATTTCATACTTTTTAGCAAATTTTTTATGACTTTCAGGATTATCATAA
This sequence comes from Fidelibacterota bacterium, assembly GCA_036476435.1. Classification (GTDB taxonomy): domain Bacteria; phylum Fidelibacterota; class Marinisomatia; order Marinisomatales; family JAHJCW01; genus JAZGBQ01. Next base: position 452 of record JAZGBQ010000016.1, on the reverse strand, counting down.
CTAATTCCGAACACTTTAATTTGTTCGGATATGAATTCTTTATAATTATCCCGAATTCCACAGGCTTCTTTAGTACACCCGGGAGTATCATCTTTAGGATAGAAATAAACGACGATCTTTTGACCAAAATAAGAAGAAAGAGTATGGATCGACCCATTTTGATCAACCAGTGTGAAATCTGGGGCACTATCCCCTTCACCAATAGAATCAGAATTGCTCATAAGTGATCCAAATATAGCCAAACCGAATATAAATAAACTCATAATAATACCTTCAGATATTTATTATTTCATCCCGCAGAAATGTTCCAGTAATGACAATTAATATCCTCACCAAAATTTTTAATTAATGTTCTAATAATCGCTCTGGGGTGTAAACGAAAACATAAAAAAGGAATTCAGTCGAGAAACTAATTCACTGTTGTCCCTTCAAAGGGATAACCAGCGGCCTGC
>JAZGBQ010000159.1:0-4242 GCA_036476435.1 Fidelibacterota bacterium | reverse complement strand
AGAAAGTAACTGTTGAATTGGCTTGTAATTCAGAAAGAAATCCAAATCCTCCGGCAAGATCGAATCCACCAATATTCAGCGCATCACAACCAATTGATTCAAATAAATTCAGAAAGGATTCCGCTTTATAGCGTTCAGATTCAAGTGCTTTATCTGCAATGAATTGGGTTGCAAACAGTGTTTCACCGGCATCCAAAATTATTGGTTCAAAATTTTTTCTTTTAAGGGTAAGAGTATTAATATATTCGAGTTTTCTGGACAGACCGCCCATGGGATTGGATTTTCACCCGCAAAGGTTATATTGTCCACGAACATTTCCGGTCACGATCATGCTTATCTGGCCGGTGCCAGCGCCAGATCCAGCGTTACAGGCTGCTGTCAATAATACAGCTGCGATAATACTCATTAATGCTATTGATCGATTCTTCATGGGTCTATAAATTAAATTTTCTGGTTTGAATCTTAAAGGAAAAAGTGCTTACGTCTCAAAATAGTTTGAATTCATGGCAGCATTTATCCGCCGGCAGGTTTTGCGTTGTATCCAATGGATCTCAGGTATTCGACTATTTTGTTTCGATGGTCACCCTGTATAATCACTTCTCCATCCTTTTGAGTTCCTCCGGAGTGACAAATATTTTTTAGTTTTTTTGCCAGCTTCTTAAGATCTTCATTACTTCCAATAAAACCTCGGACAATGGTAACAATCCTCTTGCCTGGTCGCTTTTCAATCCAAATTCTCAGCTCCTGTATATCAGGTGATACCGTTGCCGGTGTGTCTGAGTCGTTAAATAGTTGTTTAAAATTCGGATCAGTCGAATATACAATAGACGACGTGGAATCAGTTCTTTTTTTCATATTCCGGGAATATCATCCTGCTAAATTGGGTGGTAAACTTGTCTAAAAATTGCGTTCTAGAATATCTCTAAGAGATTCCAGGGTGAATGGTTTTGCAAGGAATTCATCAAAACCTTTCTCATAACATTCTTCCTCAATCCCAGGCGTTTTATGGGCGGTTATGGCTATCATTGGTATATCGCGGTATTGATCCGTATCGCGTACGCGTTTTAAAAAATCAAAACCGTCCATCTGATCAGCCAAGCTGATGTCAACCAGCGCACCAGAAATAGTTGTGGTATCCATGCGGTTCAATGCTTCTTCAGCGGAAGTTTCGGAAAAATAGTTATAATCAAGCCGGTCCAAAATATTTTCCAAATATTTGAGATTCGCCAGATTGTCCTCAAGCAGCAGTATATTCATATTCTTTTTATCAGTCACGCGAGATTTCTTTTCTTTTCCGGATGGCCTGGTCCAGGTCTGTTCAGGGACTTGATCTTGCTTTTCCCGGCTGGAGATTTCTGTTGGAAAATAGACAACAAAGGTACTGCCTTGCCCCTCTTTACTGTCAAATTCAATTGTTCCCTGCATTTCTTCAACGAATTGTTTGGCAATTGCCAGTCCCAGTCCTGCTCCTTCGTAGGTTCTGGAAAAGCCTTCTTCCGCCTGTCTGAAGGTCTCAAATAAATGGGGTTTGAATTCCTCTCTTATCCCAATGCCGGTATCCTGAATAGACACCCAGTACTCCCCTTTTTTAACGCCGCTGGATACCTTAACACTTCCCTTTTCAGTAAACTTGACCGCGTTATCCAGGAGGATATTCAATAACTGCGTGAACCGGGTGCTATCGGCGATAATGACAGCGCCCGAACCATTGAGATTCTTGTCGAATTCCAAACCTTTCTTTTCGCAGACAGTACGAGTAGTTTCAGTAATATTTTCCAGGATTTCATCGCCACTGAGTTCCTCAATTTTAAGAGCATATCGACCGGCCTCAATCCGGGATATATCCATGATCTCATCAATTAATTTCATTAAGCGCTCTTTGCCGGTATTAATATTGCTGATAAATCCCTCTTCTTCTTCGGTTAGCCTATCTTCCATGGACATTTGCAAAAGATCGGTGTAGCCAAAAATAACATTCAATGGCGTTCGGAGTTCGTGTGACATCGTACTCAAGAAAACACTCTTAATCTGGTCGGACGTTTCCGCTCGTTCTTTTGCTGCCTGCAATTCCCTGTTTCGAAATCTAAGGTACATGGTTCCTACGAATTCCCGACGGAAGAAGAAAGCGATGATAGTGGAACTTATAATACCAATAAGTATAAGGATCAGGTCTGATATTATGTCGTTTCGAAAAATCGAAACGATAACTAATCCTGTGATGAGCAAGAAGGTGAGAACATATTGCTCCTTCCAAAATCTATGCATAAAGAACGTTACAAAAAATATCAGGAGGAAATTGGCAACAAATACAGTTGAATAGACAGCTCCTTGGGTTTGAATGAGAAAATATTCGTACATGCTGCAAAATAAAAAACCAGGTAAAATCATGAGCACGCTGAATTTGGCTTTTACCGCTTCTTCTTGTTTCGGGGGACTCTTAATCGACAGTAAGTATAGATTAAGACCAAAGATTATTATTGATATTACCCTAAAGCGTGTGAAAAAAATGTCATTTGGCGGATCAAAAAGAATAAAATCAAACGGTATGAGGATTGCCATAAAAAGCATGGCCAGAACGGAATAATATTTTGACCATAACAGCTTATTTACGAATAGCCAATCATGATAAACGCGGAGAATCTCAATTCGATCCTGCGCGCTCGAGAATATCTTTGTCTTTTCCAAATGTGTTACTGTTACAGAGTTAATTATGCTACCGGAATAATACCTTTAGATTAAATTACACATATTATGAGAATATCTAGAAACAAATATCGGCCGTCAATCAGTGGAAAATGTTTGATAGCCGACAATCTGTGCGAATGACTGCTGATATGATTTATATCAGTTGAAATGTACGTTACAAGGGACTACGAATCGGCAGGTTAACGGCATAATAATAGTTTAGATTACTTACAGTTTAATTACCAGCGCTTGTCCATTGATGAAAACATAATCACCTACTACTGTATCGGCAGTTACCAAATAGTGATTTGATTTTGTCATCGGGCTGACGTCCTTTATCCACATTTTATGAGATATATTTTCGGATTTTGTGACCAGTTTAGGCATGTCAATGCTCAAAATCGTCGGCCAAATTTTCAATTTTTCGGGCTTAAAAGGATCGTATTCAATATTTTGATCATGACACATGTAGACATAGAGCATTTTTTGCATGTGAATCAATGCTGTGATGAACGTTAAATGACTGGGACTTTTATCCATAGTGGTGTGAAAAGACCTATCGAATATCGCTTCAATCCCACTATCCCATATCCGGTACTCCCTGACATGGAGTTTTTCTTCAACAGGCCGGTCAGGCATTACATTAAAACTCACATTGTTAGTTGTACTCTCTTTAATAACTGAGACCGGTGGATTTTTAAATATGCTCTGAAATTCCCCATTGCCGAAGCTTCCATTCACAACTGAAGCTATCTGGGCTAAACGTTCCTGTGCACTCATATCTTCCTCCTCATCGTACGTGTGACTTGACACGCCATTAACCGTCTTGCTCAATTTTATAGTGGTGATTAATTAATATTATCGTAATTGGTTCGTTCTAAACATCTTTGGTGACGGAATCATCATACCAGTCGTCTTCATGTATTCTCTATAGACCGGAAATTTTGCTTTAAGTACTTCTTCTTCTTTTACCGCAGAATTCAAATAGTAAGCTGCCAATAAAACTACATTAACGATGATCCAAACAGATCCTGTGGCGACCACCATCCCGGCCAGCAACAATATATTGGCCATGTAAATTGGATGACGGACATATTTGTACAAACCCTCACGGATTACATCTGTCGGTACGTAAGAATCAAAACAGGGACTGTATTGCTCTCCTATGGCCATTTTTGCAGAGACAAATAAGGTTATAGCAATAGTTGAAACAGCAATCCCTATGTAGTTCCACATAACGCTGTTATGCAGTTCAAGAAATATTGGTAAATCAGTAAGAAATGCACCAATACCAGCAATAATCGTCGTAAACTGAATATAACGGTAAACGTAACGAAAACTATCCGGTGATTCTATTCGTTCGGTTTTCTTCCCGACATAAGCGGCACCTTTATGATTATAAAAATGCGCTGATATCGCGGCCATCACAATTACAAAAAATGCACCGATAAGTCCATCCACTGTGAACATTTGCAGCGGAGACTTAATGAGATACCAGAGATTGTATTGCAATGCGGCTTCTTCAGCACTGGCAAATACCGGTGAAAGTATTATGCC
>JAZGBQ010000158.1:0-6710 GCA_036476435.1 Fidelibacterota bacterium | reverse complement strand
GAGCTGATGAAAGAACGTATCAAATCGTTGGTCGAACTTGACGAGAAGACCGGTTACTTTTTTACAGATCCTCAAAATTATGAAGAAAAAGCGGCAATCAAACACTGGAAAGACCGTACTGTAAACTATATCGTAGAATCATATATGTTGTTATTAATTAACTTAAATGATTGGAATAAAGTAATTCTTGAAGATACCCTTCGCTCGGTCTGTGACAAGGCTGGCGTTCCATCCGGGAAATTGATCCATGCTGCCAGGCTGGCGGTTAGTGGAGGTTCTGCCGGGCCTTCTCTATTTGACATACTGGAACTTTTGGGGAAATCGACATGTGTTCGCCGTTTAAATAAAGCATTACGCAGACTGCCCTTGTAGATCAAATCCACTTATTATACTGCAAGGTTATAAATCCCCAAAAGAGAATTGTTCGTGATAATTGTCCGACTTAATTTCGGCAGCGAATTTTCAGCAGAGTTTAACTTTTTTCCATTTGGGGAGTCGTCCAACGGCAAGACACCAGATTCTGGTTCTGGCTATCGGGGTTCGAATCCCTGCTCCCCAGCAAGACTTTTTGTGCGGCTGTCGCTAAATACGATCAGATCGTCTGGTAACGGACCAGGAGATTGAGGGTTCGAATTCTTTTCGTAGTAGAATCAAATATAGACCACTATCGGATATATTCAATAAATTCAAATGAGCGGCTGTAGCTCAACTGGATAGAGTGCCTGGCTACGGACCAGGAGGTTGAGGGTTCGAGTCCTTCCAGCCGTACGATTTGATATTATTTTCTCCATGTACATTAATCAGTTGATTGGCCCGTTCGTCTAACGGTTAGGACGCAAGATTCTCAATCTTGTAATAGGGGTTCGATTCCCCTACGGGCTACTCCCACAGTTTATTCCGTAAATAAAGTTGAATTATTTTCCACGAGCGCCATATTGCTTTCAGCCTTAAATTTTTCCGATCAAATGGTATAAAGGATTTGAAATTGACTCAACCTGAAAAGGATAAACCTGTTCGATCCCTGGATTTTATCCGTGCTGTCATCGCTGATGACATGAAAACAGGAAAATACGGTGGTCGGGTACATACGCGGTTTCCGCCGGAACCGAACGGTTACCTTCATATTGGTCATGCCAAGGCGATCTACCTGGATTTTATACTGGCACGGGAAAATGGGGGACTAACGAATCTGCGATTCGATGATACGAATCCTGTCAAAGAAGAGCATGAATACGTACAATCTATTATTGAGGATGTTCACTGGCTTGGGTATGATTGGGAAGATCGGCTTTACTATGCGTCTGATTATTTCCAAAAACTTTATGATTTTGCTGAAATCCTGATAAAAAAAAGTAAGGCTTTTGTTTGTGATCTCAGCGCCGATGAGATCCGAGAGTATCGTGGGACTCTTACAGCGCCTGGAAAGGAAAGCCCCTATCGGGACCGCAGTGTTGAAGAAAATATTGACCTGTTCCGGCGCATGCGCAAGGGGGAATTTGAAGACGGCAGCAGGGTCCTGAGGGCAAAGATTGACATGTCATCAGGCAATTTGAATTTAAGAGACCCTATCATGTACCGGATATTGAGGGCAACTCACCATCGTACAGGAGACACCTGGTGCATTTATCCGACCTATGATTTTACTCACGGACAATCAGATTCTATCGAAAACATTACGCACTCGATCTGTACCCTTGAGTTTGAAGATCATCGACCGCTCTACGATTGGTTTCTTGACGCCATAGATATTCATCATCCGCAGCAAATTGAGTTTGCCCGTTTAAATCTTAGCCACACGGTAGTAAGTAAGCGAAAACTACGCGAATTGGTGGAGATGGACTATGTTCAAGGATGGGATGATCCCCGCATGCCAACATTGTCCGGCCTTCGCCGGCGGGGAGTTACTCCCGAAGCCATCCAAAATTTTATCTCACAGACCGGTGTTTCCAAGCGTGAGAGCAATGTGGATATCGCCAAATTTGAACATGCTATCCGGAATGACCTGAACAAACGCTCACAGCGTGCTTTTGCAGTATTAAGACCTTTGAAATTGGTTATCACAAATTACCCGACCGAACAAACTGAAAATATGAAGGCTGTAAACAATCCTGAAGATCCATCCATGGGTACCAGGACAATACCTTTCAGCCGGGAATTATTCATTGATCGTGAAGACTTTAATGAAGACCCGCCGGAAAAATTTTTCCGATTAGCGCCTGGAAAAGAAGTACGACTGAGATATGCTTACATTATTCGTTGTCAAAAAATTATTAAGAATGAATCCACTGGTGAAATTATTGAGATCCACTGCACTTATGATCCCGATACAAAGAGCGGAAAGACAATAGGGGACCGCAAGGTAAAGGGAACACTCCACTGGGTCTCTGCAGCGCATGCCATCGATGCGCACGTAAGACTCTATGACCGCCTGTTCACCACTGAGAATCCTCTCAATCCACCGGATGGAATGGAATGGACTGATTTTATTAATCCTGAATCGCATGCTGTTATTAAGACATGTAAGGTAGAGCCGAGCCTGGAACAGGCAAATCCCGGAGATCGATTTCAATTTGAACGAACAGGCTATTTTTGTGTGGATGCTGATTCAGCCCGGAATAAATCCCTGGTTTTTAATCGAACGATCACATTGCGTGATACCTGGCAGAAAATTCAGAATAGTCAAACTGGTCAATAAGAATAGTAATCACAGCAAAATAAACTCATCCAATGATTAACCATGAAAATACCAGTTCCGACCGTCATGAATATTGGATGAAACAGGCGTTGAGACTGGCGGAAATTGCATCCGAAAATAATGAGATACCCGTTGGAGCACTAATAATCTCAAATGAAAACATCGTGGGAAAAGGATTTAACCAGACCGAAACTCTTCTCGACCCAACCGCTCACGCGGAGATCCTGGCGATCACAGCGGCGGCCAACACCCTTCAAGATTGGCGATTAGACGGTTGTACTCTGTACGTGACCAAAGAACCTTGTGCCATGTGTGCAGGTGCCATAAATAATGCCAGGCTTACCCAGGTAGTTTTTGGATGTTATGATGGAGAGGAGGGCTGCTGCGGTTCCTTATACTCATTATGCGGTGATCCACACCTGGGATCAAAGGTTGCCGTTCTAGGAGGAGTTTTAGCAGATTCATGCGGTCAACTTTTACAATCCTTTTTTAAGTCTCGCAGAAAAACGTAATTTTCCATTCCCAGGAGAGGTGGCAGAGCCTGGTTGAATGCGCCGCACTCGAAATGCGGTGAACGCCTAGCGTTCCAGGGGTTCGAATCCCTTCCTCTCCGCCAATCTACGCCAAGGCTTCGATCGGCTGGCCAAAACTAGGCTAAGGCTTCGATCGGCTGGCCAAAACTACGCTAAGGCTTCGATCGGCTGGCCAAAACTACGCCAAGGCTTCGATCGGCTGGCCAATACTGCATCAAGGCTTCGTTTGACTGGATAATGACCGAAGTTTTACCGTTAACATTGGCAGTATATATAACGGTACAAACTGAATAACAGGATAGGAATGCAATTTTGAGGAAGATAATTTTAAGTAACAAAGCTCCAGCGAAGTTACTCCCTTCCTCTCCGCTAACGATAAACAAGTTTTATCGACAATAAAATATAATTTATTAGTGTAGTTTAAATTATCTTGATACAATCAAACATATTCAATCAAAGTCAAATAATACCACTTTAGGGATACACTCAGTAATAACCAAATTTTCAACCTTTATTCTTTTTTTTAATCCGAATCGGACCGGTAGTCTAGAGCGATGAAATAAAGTCTATAGCTCGTTGGGTGGATTTCCCATCATTTAAGTAGAAACAATTCTCCAATAGTTCGCGATAACGTTCAGCATGTCGATGATTGGACAAATTCTTGTGGACCAGTTCATGTATTGACGGTCCCGAACCTTTATAATAAACATCGGGGATACCTCTGATGTCCAACGAAGACGGCATGGCGTGCAGGTCTTTGGCATTGGTACTTGCGATGATGATTGGATTACCGGTGACCAGATACTCATACAACACTGACGAAGTATCACTGATCAGTAGATCTGACGCGGCAAAGTCAGTCATGGTATCGTTGGTCCAAATGTGGGCTGGATTAGAAAAGTAGATACGTTTTAGTCCCTGTAAAAATACCCAACTTTTGAGCAGGGGTATATACTTTGCGTCGAAATGATGTGGCCTGATGATCAAGTTAAAGTCAGTGGAAAGTAGCCTGCTAAACTGAAATACATTGCTCAGCAGTGTGCTATAACCCCGACCAAATGTGGGAGCATACAGGACTGTCTTGCGTGTGGTATCTTGGATGTTCTTTTGTCTTTGAATCGACTGGCGGTCATATTTGCCATTGAGGTAGGCATCGAATCGGGGATTACCAATAGCAATGGCCTTTTCTTCAGGGAAGGTGATGCCCTCATCAGCTAACTTGGCCAAGTGCTTCGGGCCACTTATAAAGAGATAATCGTACGAGTTCAGTATTCCTTGTTCTCGATAGACTTTATCGCCAGTACCGTGACCAACAAAGATCGTAATACAATCGCCCGAATGACAGATGATGCGCGTATTCGATTGTGACACAATTATACCGTTAAACTGTTCTAGATTTTTTATATCGTATTGAACAACCGGCGGTGGATCTTCTATAAGACCTTTTTCCAGTTGCCTGTAAAACCGGTTATATTTCTTGTGATTAGGAGCAATGTATTTACCGCCAATTTGTTCACGAATAGATAAAGTGTAGGTGAACTGGTAGATCTGATTTGCCAGGTAATACAGAGGTAGTCGAATCATCTGCCTGAAGCCATTTATCTGTTGCTGTGCCAGCTAGCGATGCGGTCTTCATGCAGACGGCAGTACTCAAAGGATTCAGGTGTATCGATATCCAGCCAGAAACTATCGCCAATATCGACACCACCCATTTTATGCTGCTCCATAAGTTCATTACAAGCATCAGATAGGGAGCCGTTGCCAGCATTGGCAGCCTGGGCCAGATAGTCAAAGAACTCATACCGGCACTTGAACACACCGCAGTCAATTGCATCGTATTTGTGTAGAGTCTTGGACATGGCTGTGATAGTTGTGGGAGCAGCCGGATCGACACTAACCTTCATGCCATCGTCGATATCAAAAATATTGTCGATATCAAAATCGAGGCCGACATTCGCCACATAATTACCCATTGGACTTTCTACGACGTTTTCAAGTAAGGCTGGTTCATAGATATGATCACTCATTGATATGAGAAAATCATCACCGTGTGCGATTGCTTCTCGTGCTGCTGATACTGAGATACCGTTTGGCTGTTTCCAAGCAGGATTATAGACGGTCTGAATGGGAATATCATTGCGAAGGCTTTCAAGAAATTGTTTGATGGCCTGGTGTCGGTACCCAATTACGATTACCACTTCAGTAATACCGCAATAGCTGGCATTGGCTAGTAAATGTTCCATGATCGACATTGAACCGATGGTCATCAAAGTTTTGTTGATCTCGCCAGTAATTTGACGCAGGCGTGAACCTTGCCCAGCTGCAATGATGACCAGTTTCATAATACGTTTCTTCTCATATTAGTATAGACAATAATTCGATAGGATATCTGATGAAAAAAGATAAGTATTTTAATTATCATTTCCCTCACAAGAACTACTTTAATAAGACCATTTTCTTTGTTTGGACAAATTCACCGGATTGTATTTGATATAAGTAAATACCAGCACTAACAGGCTGTCCTAATCCATCCAATCCATTCCATTGAATAACGTGGGTTCCTGCATCTACAAGACTATTTTCTAACAGTCTAATTTCCCTTCCGAGCATGTTGTAAATCATGATTCTGATATGTGATCGATCAGAAACTTCGTAATGAATTTTTGTTGTCATGTTGAATGGATTGGGATAGTTTGGTCCTATTGCATATTTTCCATTAGAATAACACGAACCACAGAAGTCTTCGCCTGTGTTAAGTGTAATGTTATTTATTGTATCTATTGTTATACTTGTTCTGGGACTCCAATGATCATATCCATTTGGAGGTTGGGAGATGGCCATTACAGCATAGGTCCATATGCCAGGATAAGGCGGTGTATCTATATACTCTGTTGCCCACACTGGCGCACCGCCGATTGCAGTATAAGCTTCCTGCCAGAGTATTCCAGCAGATCTATACATCGAAAATCTTATTGGATTAGGTGGATATTCATAGTGATCTTCATAACACTGATTAAGAAACGAAGTCCAGTACTCGTCCCATGATATCTTCATGCTGTTAAGGCTTACCATTTGTGCCCCGATAGTTTGATGTGGTGGCAATGATACAATCCTTGGCACATCATGATGAATGGTAATATCTGTTCCAAATTCAGGGCAAATCTGTGCTTTAATGAACGTAAAGAAACTTAACAATATGAGGAGGGTTCGATACATATTTCTCTATAAATAGATAATAAAGCTTATAACAAAATCATCTTGTTAAACACACAAATATGATATCGGTTACGTTAGATTAATTTATTAATAGAAACTTTAGGTGACTTAAATGAATCAATGAGAGCTGAATAATTGCCGATATTAATTGGACAGCTCTCTAAGTTAGTATTATAACAATTATTCGACTTTAAATCGATATTTACCTTTTTTCAATCAATAATTGGATGCTGGTCAGATTGTATCCCTATTTATCCCAAAGTTTT
>JAZGBQ010000157.1:0-2357 GCA_036476435.1 Fidelibacterota bacterium | reverse complement strand
GCTACCGGGACTACGGGATTAATCTTTTTTATTTTTTTAAGGCAATCCAATCCACTTATCCCAGGCAGCGATAAATCAAGTAAAATCAGATCAGGAATACTATTTTCCAGGGATTTTAACGCTTCCTCCCCGGAAACAGCCGATGTAACATCAATTTTCTTGGAACGTAAAAATTGTACGAACAATTTCTGAATTTGGGGATCATCATCGACTAATAGGACAGATATCATAATTAATTTTTCTCAAATTTTTGGGATTCGATTGACGCTCTTAAATATAAGCCACTTACCACAAACTTATTTGATAAAAATTAACTTCCTGCTCATACTTGAAGAATTCCCTGAGATAGTTGCGCGTAAGGTATAATAATACATTCCCGATGCAACCAGTTTCCCATTACCGTCTCTCCCATCCCATTTTGTTTCATAAAAACCCGGAGAAAATTTACCTTGGGATAATATCGCGACGGTTCTTCCGGAAAGGTCGATGATCCGCAATGTAATTTGACTCTCCCGGAAGACCTTAAATTGAATCTGTGTATCTCCGTTAAACGGATTTGGAAAGTTGGGGTATAATCTGCTGACAGGATCGTTATGCCCGGGAATAGTTTCCTCCATTATATCTAAAAACGGTATAGAATACTCAATCCCATTGATTTCAAGATAATCTCCCTGATTCCCAAAATAATACAGCGGTACTTGAGAACCCGTATTCTGATCGAACCGCAGAACTGCTACATTAGCGTCAGTAGCAATTTGCGGTATATCATATCCATTGATGGTCGAAGCAGGAAATTCAATATATTGGTTACCCGACTGTGAAAGAATTACATCAATTTTGTTTTGAGATCCCTCAACCGGGATAATAATCCCCAGTGTGGTTTCATTTTGAAACTCTGTGAACTCAGGTTCTTCATCATCATACGGGTAAAGAATTGATAAAAATACCGGAGAATCGTCTGTGCTGAAACATGTCAATGTTTCGTGTTGCATAAAGAATTCCTCGCCGTTATTGTCAGCATGATAATCCGATCCGATGTTGATACTATCAATCCCCGAGGATGCAGTAGTGAATAATTTACAATAGACTCCTTCATTAGCGATGATTCCACCGTTCTCATCAACAAAGAATTGGCCCTCCGTGTCAAACCCTGTATTGAGATGCGTACGCCAGGCGTAAGATCGAGATTCTTCCAGATTATTAAATATATCGTCGACGATTACAAAATACTTGTTATCTACAAATGCAACGCGTCGGTAGAAATCAATATCAGTCGGGTCATCGGAATCAACACTCCAGATCTCCTGACCTTCAAGAGGAATATAGACTAACGGTGTCTCTTTCATATATCGCTTGCCATAATTAGTATGGACTTGAACAAATGAAATGTAATCATCCACATAAAAATTTTGTAAATAGCCCTGGGTTTTGCTTGCGTCAAATTTCTGTTCGATAATCAGTTGAAAAGAAAACGATGCTGCCGGTCCCGTAGGCGGCACCGCTCCGAAATAATCAGAGGAAAATTGATCCTTAACCAGGACGGCGTTGTGATTCTTATGTCTATTCAGTCGGTATCGCAGATCCCAGCCTCCATACCCCGGATGTCGAATAAGATCGACACCTTTATAACTCAACATGAACGAGGATACGTCTGCATGTCCATGACCCCGCTCCTGTAAGTGACCAAGACCATTATCTGCAGAGATATTAAAATAGATTCCATCCTGTTCCCAGCTACTGCGAAAAACTGCTAAACCGGCAGCCGGAAGGTTTAAGGAAAGATCAGGATCTACTACCGCATCAGGATCGTAATTTCCTGCACAGATATAGTCAACCCTGAGGGTCGACAATTTCTCTGAAAGAAGTTTATTGCTTGAAATTGAAAGATCGGTCGAACGTACGGGAAATGAGTATTTCTCAGAAATAATAGCAAGTTCAGGAAAATATACTTGTGATGGTGTGTCTTCAATTGAAGGCATCCTCCCATCCTGAAGACGAATATTATTAATCCATTCGTATAATGCTGTGTAACGAGTGTCATGCAGAGGCGAACGGACTTCGATTTGGCCTATGGAAATTGGATAAAATCCAGGGTCCAGAATAGATCGATCAAAAGTTTCTTCCCAATCGTTGTTAAAATTATCAAGTGCGACGAACATTGGAATCAATTTTGTAAAAGCATAGCGCATATAATTAGGTCCTTCTCCGTAGCCACCATCGGCATTAATCTGTTTATAACCATCATCTGTTTCGTCTTGATCATGGAACAGCACCCAATAGATTAGGCAGCTGGCAGCGGTGATCCATTTTAGCGAAGATTCGTCCTGATTTAAGGTAACAGCCGCAGTTCCAAGTGC
>JAZGBQ010000156.1:2500-6651 GCA_036476435.1 Fidelibacterota bacterium | reverse complement strand
GAGTAACCATCCATAAGCACTTTAATCATAATGATTTATATCACGTCATTCAATTGATCGCTTTATATGTTATCTATCGGGGAGTCTCAAATCTGTGGGATTATGTTGCAAGATGAGATACAGTGATCTCAGAAGTCAGTCTCAGGTAATTTACTGCGTTGTTAGACAGACCAACAGAAGGTAAATTCAGCACCAATTTTGAAGAGGTTACTGTGAAAATTGAAATCAATGAAAAGAACAGTTTTACAAAAGAAATGTTAATTGAGGTAGCCTGGGAAGAATTAGCTGACGATTTCGGAAAATCACTTTCAAAATTCAGTAAAAAGATCAAAATACCGGGATTCCGCCCGGGGAAAGTGCCTCGAAAAGTGATCATGCAGAAATTTTTACCAGCGATCGAAGTGGAATTCATTGATGAGGCTTTTCAGAAATTTTATATCATGGCATTAAAAGAAAAAGAATTAGTTCCAGTGAACCAGGCCGATGTCTCCGATGTTCATTTTCATTTCGAAGAACCTTTGAATTTCACAGCTACGTTTGAGATTGAACCTGAAATCACGATACCTGCCTTTAGAAAGAATAGTATAAAGGTTCAAAAGACGCGATATGTATCCGATAATATTGATGTAGAACTTGCGATCGAAGAGATTAGGAGATCGCATTCAGAGATACGAACTGTGGAAGATGGTTCGAAAACTGGTAATTTCATCCTAGCTGATCTTCAGAAATTGGATGTATCTGGAGTACCTATCATCGGTGAAAAATTGGAGAAACGGTTCATTAAAGTTGGTGAGGGAATTTTTAATGGAGAAAATGAGAGTCGCCTCGTCGGGCTGAAACCTGGTGATAAAACACAGGTCAAGATACCTGATGAATCCGGGAATAATGAATCGAATTATGAGGTGTCGGTTGTTAATATCGAGGAACAAATATTACCGGAACTTGATACAGATTTTTTAAAATTAATTAAGTCTGATGAGAGTGATGTTGAATCATGGAAAAATTCTGTAAAAGAGCAGATTGACAAACGTTATGATGAAAAAACAAAAGAACTAATGGGCCGTGAGCTTTCCGATGCAATTATAAAGATTGTAGATCCCGAATATCCGCCGTCTATGGTCAAATCTTATTTGGATCGTCTGATTGAGGATGTTAAAAAAAATAATCCGGAAACAGAACTTGATGAAGAAAAGGTCCGGGAGACCTACCGTACTTTGGCGGAACGAAACTTGAAGTGGTATTTTATTCGCAAGGCAATTATTATAGATCAGGATTTAAAAATATCTGCGGAGGAGATCTCAGGTGAAATTGAAAGATTCAGGAAAAACTCACCTGATCATACTGAGGAAATCGAAAAATTTTATAAAAAACCAAGTAACAGATCACGTCTTGAGGATGATTTAGTTGAAAAGAAAATTATTGCCTATTTGGAAACTTTCGCTAAAGTTCAGGAAGTTGAAGTACCGACAAAGAGTCTCCGAGACATTGAAAATAAGCCGGGGAGGGAAAATGAATCATAAAGAAATAGCACAATTAGTTCCTGTTGTTATCGAACAAACCGGGAGAACTGAAAGAGCCTATGATATATATTCAAGGTTACTGAAGGAGCGAATAATTTTTTTAGGAACACCAATAGATGACAATGTCGCGTCTCTGGTAATCGCCCAATTATTATTTCTTGCTGCGGAAAACGATGAAAAGGATATTTATTTATATATTAATTCACCTGGTGGTTTTGTAACTGCCGGTCTTGGGATCTATGATACCATGAATTATATAAAACCCGATGTGGCTACGATCTGCATGGGTCAAGCTTCAAGTATGGGAGCGCTTTTACTTGCCGGTGGTGCCCATGGAAAGCGATCTGCACTACCCAATGCACGGATCATGATTCATCAGCCTCTGGGAGGAGTGGAAGGGCAGGCAAGTGATATAAAAATTCAAGCTGATGAAATTTTGCGGTTGAAAAAAACACTTACCCAGATCCTGGCGAAAAGTACCGGGCAGACGCTTAAACGTATCAACCGTGATACGGACCGTAATTTTTTTATGAGTGCCGATGAATCGAAAGAATACGGTCTGATCGACATCATTCTTCCACATAAGAAATAGAAAAAAAGACCCCCCGATTCAAAAAACCATATCGGGGGATCTTACTTATTATCATTAAACGCAACTTACTTCAACAGTACCATCTTCCTTGTTGCTGAGAATTCATTGGTTTGCATCCTCAAGATGTATACACCGCTGCCCACTTTCCGGTCGAACGAATCGACACCATTCCAGCGCAGCGAATATTGTCCGGGAATATGAGTCCGCTGTTCTTCATAGATCAGTCGTCCGATAAGATCATAGATAGCGAAATTGACTTCTCCGGATTCGGTAATGTTATATGTGAACGTTGTGCTGGGATTGAATGGGTTGGGGAAATTTTCGGATAAACTATAGGCTGCCGGTACCATGCCAATGTTTTCAGGTCCGACTTCAATTGTACAACCACTGGCGCAGAGATAGGCTCTTATTAGATAATTCCATGTATTTGCGCCCGCATTTGCGGTTAAAATGTACCAGCCTCCACCAGCTGCTTGATACCATGTTCTGCTCCGGTAAACCCCAATGTCGGGTTCGGAACTGGCCATCACACCAGGTACGGCCGGATCAGCTCCAACGAGTAAGGATACGATAAAATCCTCGCTGGCATCAATATCTTCACCTGATAGATCTACCGTTACCCAGTTCTCAAAGGGATCAGGAAATGGTGAGGCCGAGGCCGAATTTGATGTAACAGTTCTTTCTGGAACGAGTGGGGCACCAAGAGGTGATGTCCCGTAACTCCCGGTGAAGCGCCAGACGCCCATTTGCATGGATCCTGCATTTCGAAATGCAATCTTAATGCTGTCAAGTTTTGCTCCTGCCAAACCATTAAATTGCACGGAAATGCTATCCCCCGGAGTAAGATTCAGAGTTCCGTCACCGGAACCGTCGTCGAACACTTGCTCAACAGTAACTGCGCCGCCGGCACCACCGGATCCGACATAGGAATAATCACTTTCTATTAGAAATTCCGGGTAAAAACTCTCATTGTACACTGCGAATGTAATCTCATCCCAGGTACCATCCATTAGTCCGGGAGTTGGATAGTCTGAACCAACCGCTACATCCTCAACAAGGGCAGATCCTGATTTTATCGCTTTAACCTTAAAGGTTGAGCCCTCAAATATCACTGACTCAATGCTCCCCTGCTTGAACGTTATATATTCCACACCAAGTCTTTTAACTGCGCCAATTCCGGAGGCAGCGGCATAATTAGTGGCTGAAGGTATCGGTTTTGGTAATGGTGAGTAATCATATCCATAGACTTCATTATAGGACTTATCATTCAGGTAGTTCGCAATGATCCAATCGATAAAAACTGTGGTAGAATTTCGGGGGGATCCAAAATCTGCCATGGCGGCGTCGAGTCCAAATTTTAATACCCCGGGACTTGCCACAAGTACTTTGAAGAAATCTTTTCCAAATTGTTCATACAGATACATTGCATAAAGTGCGGCCCTGGTATAGTCCGCTAAAGTTGAATTCCAACCGTATAGATAAATATTTGGATCAACTGCATACCGATCGTCATCACGAAATCCGTAACCGCAAATGAAAGCTGCGATCTCTGAGCAACCTTCATTCACAAAAGAACCCTCGTTCGGATCCTGCGCGAAGTGTATCATATGCTGAAATTCGTGTGCGACTGTACCAAGAACACCAGTAATGCCATTGTCTGATAGCAGATCGGCCGGACGAGCATCCATATAGAATACTTCGGCTTCGTTACTGGGTATTGGTGTATTGAATTCATCACTGAATGACCATGTTCCACTTGGAAATTGATCAGCTGGATCAAAATAACCGGCAATATAACCTTCACCGGGTAACCAGCCATCGATGATATCGTATATCAATATGATTATTCTGGGATCTCCGTCATAATCCGGAGGATCACCGAATGTTTCCACATCGATTTCAAAGATCCCCTGGGACACATTGTTGGGAGTCTCAGAATCGAATCCGTTTACGATAGCATCGACCGCGGCTTGAGTTACTAATTCATCATCGGATCCGCCAGCCCAGATTTCGTCATGGACAAATACATAGCAGTTTTC
>JAZGBQ010000155.1:0-3535 GCA_036476435.1 Fidelibacterota bacterium | reverse complement strand
TCTTATTACAGGTAAAATTTAAAATAATACTTTGAGCGCTGGTGCAATAAAAATAATAGTGCTATAAGTATCGAATCGAGGCGCGGGGTGAATGCAGGTTAAGCTACTATCTGTTCAGCTTATTCCGGTTGGAGGCTCTGGAAATAAGCATAGATATTTGCCATATCCCGCCCGTTTAATTCCGGCCACCTGAGTCTCGCAGCAGCTCTCTGTTCTTCCATGGCCGGGGCATGGTTCCACATGGCTGCGATCATGGCCATGGGTGAGTTCGGACTCTGAATCGCTGTGAAGTCCTTGGCTAAATCGGAATATTCTTTATTTATTGAATGACACGACACGCAATTTTTTTCAACGATAATCTGCTTTCCTTTTCCGATATCTCCCGGTGCATCTTCCAGGTTAAGGCGATACATATATGCAATGATATCACACATCTCACCTCTCTTAAAGACTGGGATAGGAATATTTTCCAATTTCATTGCTTCCCACATCTTTGGTCCATGGTTCCACATTTTTCCAGCAATCACTAATACCGAATAATTAAAATAAACATCGTTAAAATCCGGTCCTATAGTTCCACCAGTACCCTGAACGGAGTGGCAGTGCAGGCAACCCTTTTCCTCGATTAACATCTCGCCATTGTCACAATCACCGATGGAGTAAGAATTTACTGGTACTTTTGTAGGCGACATGTGTGATTGAATTGCGGCCGATAAGTGAACAATGTCATTACCTTTGAACTCCGGACGTTTAATATCATTTTCCTCAAATAATTCCATCATATCCGGTCCGTGATTCCACATCGCTTCAACCAGTTGAAGTGGAGAGATGTACTCTTGTTTTGCGCTAATGTCCGGACCTATATCACCCCCTTCACCACCAAATTTATGGCACGCAGTGCAACTCCTGGATTTTAAAAGTTTACGGCCTCGGAAAACATTGCCCGGTTCACCTCTATATCTTACAAACGACAAATAGTCTACAATCTGCAACATTTCTGTCTCATTGAATTTCGGGAACTGCTGTTTTGATTTTCGCATTTTTTTTGACATTTTGGGAAAGTGGTTCCACATCGTTGCGGTCAGTTCAAGATAGGTGCCATAAAATTTATGTTCTCCCAGATCCGGGCCGCCTTTACCGCCTTTTCCAAAAACAGTATGACATTGTTCACACCCTTTTTCTTCGAATACTGTTTTTCCCAAATATTGTGATCTGGATTCGGTATCACTTTGAGCAACAACGATAGCTTGCATGCTGAAAACCAGTATTGTAATAAACCAAAAGGATAATTTACCAGAAGGCCTTTTAAATTTGTTTTTTACATGCATACCTATCTCTCTATATTTTTATTTGTGAATAATCCATGTCAATGCAGAAAGGAATATAGATTACTTAAATCCTTTGGTGAAAGCTCAGGCCATGAAACGTTCATTTTTGTCATAATTTCGTGCATATAAGGTACATGATTCCACATCGTACTGACCATATTAGACGGTTTTTCTGTTTTGATGGATTCATCAAACGCAAAATCCTCTTCAGGCTATGACAATTTATACAGGCTTTGGTTTGAAACACCTTTTCACCTTCAAGGGGATTCCCCGGAGTTCCCAGATAATCTAAGAAATAGAGATAAGCGATTACATCGACCATTTCTGCATCTTTAAAAACAGGCTATTAGATCCCTTCATTCTTCATGGCTTCCCACATATTATTTCCATGATTCCACATTGTACCTGCAATATCGGTTACACTGACACGTAAATTCATTTCACTTAATTTTGGACCTATTGAGGTTTCGTCCTCATCAATGGAGTGACAATAGCCACAACCTTTGGTAAGAAATAATATCGTCCCGTTTTGCGGATTCCCTGGTGACATAAATTGTCTTTTTGATGTTCGTCCTCACAGCAGTCTGGGATACAAACCGCCAGCACCAGAGACAGTTATCCCTTTAACACAAAAAACAAACCTATATGCAACTTAAACTAGTAAATACTAACTTAAGAAGTGGTCCAATCTATGGGGGCTGGTCATGGTTTCACCAACAATTTTAACTACTATCGGATAAGTAGATCAAGTTATATTCATTTTATATTTAATCATTTAACATTAAACTATATGCGTGATGACACATTATAACGGCAGCCCGAAAGAAATGATCGCACTTGATGCCTGGATAAAGTTATCCCGTGCACGAAATTCGGTCTGGAAACAAATTAAGCCGTCGATGTCAATCTCAGGTCTTTCAACGTCCCAATTCGCAGTTCTGGAAGCTCTGCTCCATTTAGGGCCATTATCTCAAAAAGAGATCAGTACTAAATTACTCGTCAGTACCGGAAATGTAGTAACAATCATTGATAACCTTGAACGGGATAAATTTGTGACTAGAGAATCAAACCCTTCTGATCGCCGAGTTCATATTATTTGTTTGACGAAAAAAGGGGAAAGGATGATAAGTGAGATCTTCCCACTTCACGTGAATTCCATCGTTGAAAACTTATCAGTATTAAGTAGAAGTGAACAGTTGGAATTAGGCCGCCTGTGCAAAAAACTCGGAATCAAGTGAATTTACCAAATATGGCAATAGCTTATTTTATTGCCACTCTCAAAAGAAGAATCCTCTAACTACACTCGTATTGATCACTTATTGATTTTATCTTAATACTTACTCGAATAGGGCCAGTCTGAATCAGCCGAATTCAAACAGGAGATAAGTTCGCTGTATTTTCATGCATTTAATTGATTGTCCTAACTTTACCAAGAAATACGTAAATCATCGTTTATTGATTGGATCAAACATATTAATTAAAGAAGTTCAGATTGATCAATTTATTTATTAATCTTTCATGGGACTATGGAAGAAAATAAGAATTTAGAACTGGATAGTACTATTCTCGTGGTTGAAGACAAACCGGACAATATGCGCTATCTTGTCTTCCTCTTAAAAAGGCTCGGTTTTAATACTATTACCGCTTACACAGGGGAAGATGCACTGGAATTATTAAAAGTGAATCATATCGATTGCATGTTGTTGGATATCCACCTGGGGCAAGGGATGTCAGGCCTGGTACTGATGGAGAAACTAAGAGAAAGAAAAGAATATAAGGATACACCTATTGCGGCTGTTTCGGCTTACTTTGGTGGTGGAATGTCTGAATTTCTCATAGACAAAGGTTTTTCAGATTATATTGCTAAACCATTTACAATCAATCAATTAAAGGCGGTATTGATGAAGTATTTTCCCGCTCTTGAACAGAGTTAAATGTCACTTAAAGCATTATTTAAGGTCTTTTACATAAGCGCCCTTCTATAGACTCATTAGGCATCGCTTTTACTTAGAGAAAAGTCATCTCGATTGGGTAAAAAATTCTCCACCTTTCCGAATATTCTCCATTCAGTATATTATGTGAGAGAAAAAAATCATAATCGCGATTTATTTCACTAAATAAAGCAATCTGGTCACGTCGGTATACTTTTGACATTTCCATATAATATCCGATACACTGGTGGTAAGGATAGATATAGTTTAACCTAT
>JAZGBQ010000154.1:0-3243 GCA_036476435.1 Fidelibacterota bacterium | reverse complement strand
TCTGAGTAGAATAAAGTGACTTGAGAATTGTTTCGAATCTCTTGGACTTTGCGACTCTTAGAATTGGTCCCAAGCCAGATAACCATATCCTTTTTAGGCTGAAACGGTTCCATCGTCCTTATATGAGGTTGACCAAATTGATCAAGTGTGATCAGGGCGCAGTAATGAGCTTTCTCAATAATTTCGTTCGCAACGGTAATATATTTATCGCGTTCCGAGATTTCCTTTTTATTCTCCTGAGAATAGGAATTGAGAGGTATTATTAAAATGAATAATAATGCAATAGTGAAGCGTAAAATGAAAATATTTAACTTTTCATATTGTGAGATCATTATAATAACCCTCCTTACAACATTATCTAATAAAAGAAATTACTTATTCTTAAATGAAGGTTGGTATCTATTGGTTAAAACTCGATTTCAAACTTATATCCCTGGTATTGACTATAGTTCATTTTGCATTGTAAAAACCAACTGGGTTACTGGTTTTCTATAGATCGAGGAGGCTTACTCACAAACCAATTTGGAGTCAGGGGGTTCTGATTAATTATATCGCACACAGTTACAATACAGGGGAAATTTTAATATGATGCAATCGAGTTATAGATCTGTATCCAAAAATTGCTATATCATCAGTCCGACATCGGCGTTACTTTGTTCTACTCTCCGTTTATCTTTCCTGAATTGTTCATCAATCCCTGCATGATAAGTATTTTAACCGGATTAGGCTGTAATTGTCACAACCGCAGGTTGTCCCTAGACGGAAATAATCAAGGTGAAAAATCGCTGTTAGTCGATTAAAAAAAGAAAATTTATTGTATATCTGTAGTTTGAAAGTTATGCTTTGGTATTTAAAGCATTAGCGATGTTTTGCATACGCAGCTGGAAGATGTACCAGATGACATTTGAAACAACTTTCATTGCCGATCTTTTGTCCCAGCATCATAATCTCATTCGGATCAATGGGTGACTTATTCATACTGGCTTCAAGCTGATCGATCATCGATTTCACTGATTGATCAACAAAATAATACCTATCAGAAATATGGCATGCTGAACAGGTTTCCTCCAGTGTCTCGAAACGAGCTTTAAAACCTTGTAAATGCATAAAGGCATTTTCCATCTGCTGCTGTTCAAGATCAATATTAATCCCAACAAAATTCATCTCTATAGCCTGCATTAACTCCGCAAAAGTCATATCAATCTTTTGAACCGGATCTTCCACTGAGATTTCAGTAAAGTCACCCCAATGGTACTTTTGCTGAACAGGGACCATATTTTTGGAATGACAGTCGTGACATACTTTGCCAACTTTCTCAAAACTTGACATTATAGTTTGCTGATCTCCGGTGGCTAAAGCATCATTTAATTCATCAATTGGTTCACTGGGAAATTCATCAGACCATTCCGGGACCATTTTAGGAATTTCACTATATTGTTTTTTGAATTTCTCGAAATTTCCAAGGGCATTTTCCATATCATTTTCAAATAGATCAACCAGGGTGCCTGATAAAGCCATACTCATTTTGAGCATCATAAACTGGAAAACAGGTTGATCTGCGTTGGGAGGGAATAGATTGTCCAAAGAACTTGGCAGGGAAATATCCTGATGCGCCTGTGATCCGACAGGTTGTTTGGTATTATCAGCTCCTTGTTGAGCATTTAATGACACTACTGCTGCAAAGATGAATATTATCAAATACCTGCCTATAGGTTTTAAAGTGTGCATAGATTACCTCCTTAGGGTGTAAAAAGAAAACGGGAGTTAAAAATCTCCCCCGTATTTTTTATCAGTTAGCACTGAAAATCCCACGGATTAATGTAATCTTCTGACAGATTAATGACAACCAAACTTTTAATCCCTTCCGGTGGTTCATAATATGGCTGGTGGTCATGGCGATAAATTAACAAAGTAGATTATTCTGTAACATAATGAAATTATTATCAAATGTTTATAGTTATAAATATTTGATAATATCTTTTTTTTCTTTTTAATGATTGCGGTTATGAGATATATTCTAAAAGGAGGGTAATTATGTCAGAATTTATCATGTTTGGTACCTATTCCGAAGACGCTATCAATGCCGTAAGTGCTGAGCGTACCGAGAAAAGTAATGAAATTATCGAAAATAACGGCGGCACGGTAAAATCCATTCACGCCTTACTCGGTGAAACGGATCTGGTGATTGTTGCTGATTTCCCAGGCAATGAGGAAGCGATGAAAGCCTCGGTAGAATTGACCAGATTTACCGGCATCTCATTTGTGACCAGTCCGTCCGTTCCCGCTAACAAATTCGATGAAATCGTAGGCTGAGACCTTTCAAATAGTTCAGTAAACAGTTCCTGAATCGACCAGCCTGGATTTACATGTTAAATAACTTAGGTTGAAAAAATATTTATTAAGTCACTTTTAAGTTGATTTTATAAATTCAACACCAAATTGCTCATGTGATTGAATAAATTTCGGCGTTTCTTATTTGATTACGTCTTAATGATCAGATCTTTCTAGGCAAATGATATTATATCAATATCAGTGCGAAGCAAAGATAGGATATCCTGGAGCTCTTAACCATTTGGTTGGATTAATAGTATGCAAACATTGAATGAATTCTATAAACAACTCGACCTTAAACTCACTAAATGGATGTCACAATATGGTATTAGTGCCCTCAGGATCAGCCTGGGAATTGTCTTTATCTGGTTCGGTTCTCTCAAATTCATTCCCGGTCTAAGCCCTGCTCAAGACCTTGCTACCCGTACTATGCAGGTGCTTTCATTCGGGCTAATTCAGCCCAACATTTCCATAGCACTTTTGGCAATCTGGGAATGTCTCATTGGTAT
Organism: Fidelibacterota bacterium; assembly: GCA_036476435.1. Lineage (GTDB taxonomy): Bacteria > Fidelibacterota > Marinisomatia > Marinisomatales > JAHJCW01 > JAZGBQ01. The sequence goes on along the minus strand of JAZGBQ010000154.1, from coordinate 403 downwards.
TGGTCTGCTTTTCAGTATTTTTTTGAGGATAACCCTGTTATTACTTTTTGTGCAGATGCTTGGTACGATAATGCCATTATTCTTTTTCCCGGAGGAAATATTTTCCAAACTGCCATATGCCCCAACTTTGGAAGGTCAATATATTATAAAAAACCTGGTTATAATAAGTGCTGGGTTGGTAATAGGAGCGACAGTAAGAGGGGGTAAAATCACACCTGGTGCTGAATAGTACCAGTTTAACAGATCTCAATGGATGAAACTATCAAACAGACTGACTGTTTAATAAAAAAACAAAAGGGAAGCTTAATTGGTAGCCTTATTTACCAAATAACCTGTACGGGAACAGATAATCCATGAAACTATTCTTACAACTGATCTTGACGGGAATACTTGTCCTGTTTAT
>JAZGBQ010000153.1:0-2053 GCA_036476435.1 Fidelibacterota bacterium | reverse complement strand
AAATTAGCTGCACCAGTAAAAGAACTGAATGCACTCGCTGTTAAGACATCGAAGAATTAACTGCATTACAACTGAAGACAATTCAGGAAAACGCAACAGTCGGTGTTGAATCAATTAAGAGTGCTTCTGCCATTACTGATCTGGAAGGTTTACAGTCTTTCCTGACAGACCAGGCAGAGGTAGCCAAGCAAATTGCTGAAGGCATTCTTACTAACGCTCGCACAGTTGCTGAGCTGAGTCAGGGTTATGCTGCTGAAGCAAAAGAAATTGCAGAGGGCTCTCTGAAAGCAGTTAAATAATTTCCCGTAGTAAATACCAACTCCTCCCCTAAAAAGTTGGTACATTAAAAGCCGCCTTCATGGCGGCTTTTTTTATTGTTTTCATAAAATTCATTTGGTTCTATAGCGAAATTTATGGCAGATTTCTATATGATTCGTTCGTATCATAAACAGATCAATAACAATTAGTTATATGAGTAAAATGACACATCACGAGACAGAATCCCAAAAAATTGTTGTTGCAGCGATGTATAAGTTCGTGCATTTGCCTGATTTCAGGGTGTTACGAGAAAAATTGGTTCAAGTATGTGAAAAGCAATCACTTAAAGGGACGTTGCTTCTGGCAGAAGAGGGCATCAATGGCACTGTGGCGGGTGGTCGGGAGGGAATTGATAATCTTTTATGTTTTCTCAAGCAGGATTCCCGATTTTCAGATTTAGAGCATAAAGAATCATTTGTGTCTCAGATGCCTTTTTACAGGATGAAAGTCAGATTGAAAAAAGAGATTGTGACCATGGGTATTCCTGACACTGATCCAAATCAATTAAATGGCGCAAAAGTTGACTACAAAGAATGGAACGAACTTATCTCTGATCCTGATGTGCTTGTTATTGATACACGCAATGAATATGAATGTGAGATTGGCACGTTTAAAAATGCGATTTCACCCAATACAAAAACGTTCAGGGAATTTCCTGAATTTGTAAACAATGAGTTGGGTTCAGATAAAAACAAAAAAATTGCGATGTTTTGTACAGGCGGTATACGTTGTGAAAAGGCCACGAATTATCTACTGAAACAGGGTTATGAGGATGTTTATCATTTGAACGGAGGAATTCTTAAATATCTGGAAGAGGTTAAGCAAGAAGAAAATCTCTGGCAAGGTGATTGTTTTGTTTTTGATGGACGTGTTGCTGTCGACAAAAACCTTGAGCAGGGGAATTATGAGCAGTGTTTTGCATGTCGAATGCCGCTATCAAAGGAAGAGCTACAATCAGAAGAATACGAAAAAGGTATTTCCTGTCCTAATTGTATTGCCAGTTTGACAGATGAAAAATACATGCGCGTTAGCGAAAGACAACGACAGGTAGAATTGGCAGAAAAAAGACAGCAGCAGCATATTGGACTATCGCAACAACCTGGTAAAGCTAATTAACGCCAACCAGTAATGCAAACTTACCCGGTACTTTATTCATTTCGTCGATGCCCTTATGCCATTCGGGCAAGAATGGCGCTCAAATATGCCTCCATAGAATGTGAATTGCGCGAGGTTATATTGAGTAATAAACCTCAGGTAATGATTTTTCTATCTAATAAAGGTACGGTCCCGGTTTTACAACTCACAGATGGCAAGATTATCGATGAAAGCCTGGATGTGATGTTATGGGCGTTACAACAATCAGATCCTGATAATTGGTTAAACGTGGAGGCACAGAATTCCCGGCTATTAATTGAGAACAACGATAATGGATTTAAATTATATCTGGATCGTTATAAATATTTTCAAAGATTTCCAATAGAATCTCAGTTGTATTATCGCGAGAATGCAGAAGAGTTTATTAAATTATTGGAAACCAGGCTCCAAAAACACGATGGAATGGGACTTGTGACAGGAAGTATCTCTTTGGCTGACGTAGCAATATTCCCGTTCATCAGGCAATTTGCTCATGTTGATTGGGAATGGTTCAGTAATAGCCAGTACAAAAATCTGATAAGCTGGTTACTGAAATTTGAAGAAAGCGAATTATTTTTATCAGTGATGAAAAAATATAAAC
>JAZGBQ010000152.1:0-7233 GCA_036476435.1 Fidelibacterota bacterium | reverse complement strand
GGAAGATAAGCTGAATAAATGTGGTAAACTATACGAATTTCTCTTCTTGTTACTTATATTACAATACACCCTCCATAGCTATGACCTTACCCCCCAAAGTTATACTAATGTAAGTCGACTTGATAATTACCGCCACCTGGGGCGGCATTCCCCCCTTGCGTTTTCCGGTATCCCGCCGGTATCCCGTTTTATGCGATTAAATACGGTTAAAACAATACTAACTTTGAAAGTGGTCTAATCTATGGGGGCTGATCACTACATAATTATTAGTTAGGTACTTATTGATAAGTCAACTCATAGGAATTCAATGAAAAATCTACTTTTTTTGAGCATGATTCTGCTGGTTAATTGTAGCAAGATGGAACTGGCATCGGTTTCGAAATCCCAAACGCCCCAAAAAAATATTATCTTCCAAGATGTCTCGGTTTTCAATGGCAGCACAATGCTCCGCAATCAGGATGTGCTAGTAACAGGGAGTACAATAACATCCGTCACACAAACAGGTACAAATCCTCTCCTTGAGGATGCCATTCAGATAGATGGAACTGGTCGAACCCTGTTACCTGGATTGATTGATATCCACATTCATGTATTCTCAGCAGGAGAAAAGGATATTCTCCCACCTGATCCTAAATCGATTGGGGGTGCTCTCCTTTATGCTGGCATCACCTCGGCGCTCATAACTGCTGATCCTGATGATGCTACAAAGCTTGTACTCTCATCTCGAGATGGTACAACCCTTGCGCCACATTTATATACCTCAGGACCCGGCCTAACTGCTCCTGGCGGTCATCCGATTCCATTGCTCCGAGCAATGCTTCCCTGGCCAATAAGATATTTTGCTATTCGGTCGGTCTTTACCGCTGCGAATTCAGATGAAGCGCAGCAACAAACGCGGCGGATTGTTGAAAAATTTCAACCTGATTTTTTAAAGATTATTTATGATGACCTACCACCAGGAGCGCCACACCTATCTTATAAATCCTTGAAAGCGGCGATCACAGAAGCAAAAAATAATGGGGTAAGGCCGATTGTTCATGCTACTACAACTTCTGATGCGGTAGAAGCGGCAGAGGCTGGTGCAGCACTTTTGGTTCATATTCCCCAACGAGGAATTCTTGATTATGAACAGATTAAACGGTTAGTTGCAACAAAAGTACCTGTTGTAACAACTGTCAACTTAATTACCGCGAGCCGTGATCTTTCCAGTGGTGGGCCCTCAATACTCGAGAAGTCTATGGTCGATCCAAAAGTGCTCGAAGTGTGGCAGAAGGAACCTGCATGGGATTTACCTGGATTTTCTGATGAGATCGATACAACGTATGGGCAAGTGGCAGAAGAAACCCGCATAAATTTCCAGAAATTATTGGATGGTGGAGTATCTTTACTTATAGGGACCGATTCTGGAGTTCATGGTGTGTTTCCAGGGTCGTCTTTGCATCGGGAAATTGAGACAGTCGTAAATCTTGGCATGCCACCGCTTGATGCGCTCAAGGCTGTTACCAGTGCTTCAGCGTTATTCCTCGATCCTGAAGGTTCATTTGGCTTCATCCGGGCAGGCCAGCGCGCTGATTTATTATTGGTAAAAGGTGATCCAAGTTCTGATATAACGACTGTCAGTAAAATCGAGAAAGTATTTCTCGAAGGTGTTGAAATTAAACGCCAAGCTTTATAGGATTTCTGAATTATTTACAAAAGACAGTGAAATTAATGGAAGTGTTATGAACACTGGAGATTATTTGCATGTTGATCTTTAGGATGACTAACGAGATCTGATAATCTTAATAATATATCTCAGACATATATTGATATTCTAAAAACCCACCCAACCCCAAGGGCGACCCACCCCTCCACCTTTTTTTCCGGTATCCCGCGGGTATCCCGTATGTATCCGGGGATGCGTGTCTCGAATTGGATTATACAGTAGAAATATAGTTAATCTGAATACCTTGCAATCAGCTCCTGAAACCGAGGATGAGCCCGGAGAGAATCCCAACCTGGGTGGAGTTTAAAAAATTGCACTGTCAACCAGCTTGGGTATGATAAATACTCCTCAATCTGACTGATTGCCAATTCAACCTCTCCAGTCATTGTATATAGTATTACCATATCATTTAATAACACGCTGCCTGATAAAGCGTCTTTTGAAACAGGAATCATTTCAATTCCTTGTTTGCCTGCATTGATAGCTTCTTCTTTTCTACCTAAACCAGCATATGTAATGCCAAGTTTACCATAAAAACGTCCGTTATTTGGATTGTCCTTTATCTTCATTTCGAATTGCTTCCGGGCGGAATCATAGTATCGTTCTGCTTCCGTTTCTTGTCCCATCAGTCTATAAATATGAGCGATTGCCAACAAAAATGTTTTTTCGTCTTCCTTGAAAATGCCGAGCGCTTTTTGATAATTTCGTCCCAGCAGCTCTGTAAGACCTCGCTCAAATACAAACTTACTTGAGTCCACGTGATCTAAATTATCTCTAATGAATTGCCGGGTCTTCTCCACGTCACCTTCCATAGCAAGAATTATGTAACCTCTAATAGAATATCCCTGAGGCTCGTCAGGAGCAATATTGATGCTCATCTCTGAATATCGAATTGCCTCATCCCAATCCCTCAAATAAATATAGGTATAAGCTAACTGTGCATGCCTGTTTGCTGTATGTGGATTCAACTCGCAGGCTAACTTGGTGAATTGGACGGATTCATCCCATTTGCCCTGGCGCCGTTTTATCCATCCAATCGCTTCAATTAATTGATCATTATTGGGCTGTGTTTTTAATGCAATTGTAAACTCTCTTAATGCTTTATCAAAATCTCTGAATCCGTAGTAATAATAATATCCAAAAGCCAGGCGGATGTCAGGATGATTTGCGTCAATTGATGCTGCTTTATCAAGCGTTTCTTTTGCCAGTTGTAAATAATTATAATAATCTGCAAACCAGAGTATTCTCATATAAGCAACGGAAAGTCGAGCATATGCCAGTGTGAAATTTGGGTCCAATTCTATGGCCTTTTCATAAAATTGGATTGCAGAACGAATGGATTCCTCCTTCACTCCTTTAAAAATAAAAATATTCCCGCGGAGATAGTTATTATATGCTTCCATATTATTAGTCGGGACTGCTTCCAACTGCTCTTTTTCTTCTGGATTTAAGGTTGCTTTCAAGGCAGATGCAATTTTCTGAGCGACATCACTTTGAATAGCAAAGATGTCAGCATAGTCCCGGTCATAAGTCTCTGCCCAAAGATGCTCTTCTGTATTTGATTTAATTAACTGTGCCACGATCCTTATTTTATCACCTGCCCGCCTTACACTGCCTTCCAGTATGGAAGCCACTCCCAGTTCCTTCCCAATATCACTGATGCGAAGATTGGTATTCTTGTATTGCATAACTGATGTCCTGGCAATGACTTTCAAATCCCCGATCTTTGATAACTGGGTTAAAATGTCATCGTGGATACCATCACTAAAATATTCATCTTCTTTACTATCACCTATTGCTGAGAATGGAAGAACAGCTATCGATTTATCCCCAAGTCTGGATGCAGGTTCATCTGTTTTTCCTCCGAAAATCAATAGTCCAGTGATAATCACAATAAGTGCAGTTATGCTCACCGCCATTGGAATTGGTTGTTTCCAGAATGGTTTTATGTCTACTGGTGTTGGAGGCAGAGGTACTTGTGCATCAGTTTTTTCTTTTACAGGCTCTTTTTTAACATGCTTCAGATCAACGATGAGTTCATCCAGATGCTGATAGCGTTCATCCGGTTCCTTAGCCAAAGCTTTACTCACTATCTGCTCAAGTTGCAAAGGTATGCCTGTTCTCAATCCTGTCAGCGGTTTTGGTTCTTCGTTCATGATAGAATACACCACCGCCTGCTCATAATCGCCCTGGAAAGGCTGTAAACCAGTTAACATCTCATACAGTACCACGCCTAATGACCAGATGTCTGTACGATGATCAACTTCTTTGCCTAATGTCTGTTCCGGGGACATATAGGAAGCTGTTCCCAGTGAAGTGCCATCTTTTGTTACTTTTGTTTGACCAGCCAGTTTTGCAATACCAAAATCAACAATCTTTGTAACGCCATCCGTATTTACAATTATATTGGCTGATTTAATATCACGATGAACGATTTTCTTCTTATGAGCCTTATCTAATCCTTGAGCTACTTGAATAGTTATGTTCAGCGCCTCATTAATCTCCAAGGGACCTTGTTTAATCCTTTCTTCTATTGTATCACCGTCGTAGTACCCCATGGAAATAAACAACTGACCTTCTTCGGTCTCATCTATTTCAAAAACTGTGCATACATTAGGGTGATCTAATGCGGAGGCTGCTTTTGCTTCATGGATAAAGCGTGTTTTCATCTCTTTATCGCGGGTAACCTCTTTAGGTAGGAATTTGAGGGCAACAATGCGATCCAAATTCGTATCCTCAGCCTTATACACATCACCCATTCCGCCTTCACCAAGCTTCTCAAGAATCTTATAATGAGATATGGTTTTACCAATCATATTTTATTAATCAATCTCAAGCGAAGAACTTAATAAAAAATAATTTACATTTTGCCCGATAAAATTCCGTGCGAATGTAGTGGGCGGAGTGATGATTATCAATAATTGGTAGATTTTATATTAATCATCCGTGGTGTGTAAGAACAGCATAGATATAAAACAGACCCTCGGCCCCCAAAGGTTGGGAAGGTACCCCAAGGAATAATTCAAGGACTGACCGCTTGACATATATTCATAAGGTTTATTGACGGATGAAACGCTTCCGTATCCCGTATGTATCCAAAATATCTGCTTTGAAAAACTAAATTAACTATAAGTGAAATTATTCAAATGGATAACTAAAACCCCATTCACCTCGCATCTTATCCATGACTTCCATGATGCCTATTGTCTCGTTTAAGGGCATAATCTTACTTTCCAGTTTACCTTCCTGAATACAACGAACTACTTCTTCCACCTGATAAATAAATCCATTGCTATGATTATTTTCAAGAATCTCTATCGTATCCTTTATTTTATTTGTGCCTTCATGTTTAAAGATAGTAAATCGTTCCCCTGCCCCAAATTGAGGGAATTCTATAAATCCCTTACTACCATAGATCTTTGCCTCGTTTCTCATCTTCAGATTATAACTTGTAGATATATTAGCTAAACATCCGGCTGGAAATCGAAACATGTAATTAGATATTTCATCCACACCCAGATCACTGAAACGCGTCATGGATTTAATATCTATTGGAAGTTCTCCAAGTAAATAGCAAACAAAGGAAATAGGGTAAATTCCCATATCCAAAGTAACTCCGCCTGCCAATGCCGGATCTATAAGCCTCTTTTCATATTCGGGACTAACAAACCCGCCAAAGGAAATATTAAATACCTTTACTTCACCTATTTCATGATTCTGAATTTTGTTTTTCAGCAACTTCAGGCTTGGTAAGAACCTCACCCACATGGCTTCCATTAAAAAAAGATTCCTTTCCCGGGCTATGCGAACAAGTTCCCGGGCTTCTTTTGCATTGACTGTAAAGGATTTTTCTATCAACACATGCTTGCCATGTTCTAAAGCCAGCCTAGCGTTATCGAAATGAAAATTGTGAGTGGTAGCCACATAGATTACATCAATTTCCCTACTGTTTACGATCTCTTGATAGGTATAAGCATGCTCAACACCATATTCATTCACAAACATTCTTGCTCTAGATGGTGTTTTGGACGCCACCGCACACAATCGACTGTTTGGAGTTATCTTGAGGGCATTAGCCATTACTTTAGCTATGTTTCCTGCTCCTATAATACCCCATTTTACATTCAGTGTATTATCCATTTTTGGATTTGTGACCAGCCCCCATTGATTGGACCACTTCTATTGTTAGTTAAATGTAGTGGGCGGAGTGATGATTATCAATAAATTGCAGTCTATGGTACTAATTTGTGTGCGGGCTATGTGCAGATAGGTTAAGACCCCCGCCCCGGGACATCCTACTCCACCCCTAAATTAAGTCGCCCTCTTGACTACCATTCATAAGGTTTATCGACGGTCGATACACTTCGGTATCCCGTATGTATCCAAATTCAATAGTTTTTTATATCTGAATTTGAATAGGGATTCATTTGGAAGTTAGTGCCTCCGTTCATATTGACATTCTATCTGTTTGAAACTACCTTCAGGCCTAAGAAACAGGGCAATTTTATCTATTAGGAGGGGGTACAATGATGTTTAATCATATAATTTTCTCTATATTGGTTTCAATAATATTAATTGGTTGTGGCAAGGACAGTGCAACCGAATCAACTGACGATTCAACTACTGACACGGACTGGATTGATAGAACTCCTATGCCAACAGCAAGATCACATTTATCTACAAGTGTTATGGATGGTAAGATTTATGCCATTGGAGGAGTTGCTCCGAATCTAATTACGCTTTCTACAGTAGAAGAATATAACCCACTAACCGACACCTGGACAGAGAAAGCAAGTATGCCCACAGCAAGACGATGGGTCCAAACCAGCACGGTAGGCGGGAAGATCTATGCTATCGGAGGAAATGAAGCACCATATAATCCCGGGATTTCAACAATAGAAGAGTACGATCCAAACACCAATACTTGGACGACAAAAACACCCATGTCGACGGCCAGGTTTGGGCTTTCCAATAGCGTAGTAGATGGTAAAATCTATGCTATTGGGGGAGTGGCTACTGCATTGGAAGCAGGGTTATCAACCGTAGAAGAATATGATCCGATGACCGACACCTGGTCAACGAAATCACCTATGCCAACTGCGAGGATTGGACTATCCACAAGCGTTGTGAATGGTAAAATTTATGCCATTGGGGGAGCGCCTATTAGAGGGGAAGCAGCGTTATCAACCGTAGAAGAATATGATCCGATGATAGACACCTGGTCAACCAAAAGCTCTATGCCAACAGCAAGGGCAATTAATTCGGCTTCATGCAGTGTAAATGGTATTATCTATGTTATTGGAGGAGTAAGTGACCACTTTACTTTTGCAACCGTTGAAGCGTACAATCCAGCAACCGATACTTGGACAACGAAATCACCTATGCCGGGTGCCAGAGCCTTCTTATCCACTAGTGCGGTGAATGGGAAGATTTATGCCATTGGAGGAGTTGCTCCGAATCTAATTACGCTTTCTACAGTAGAAGAATATAACCCACTAACCGACACCTGGACAGAGAAAGCAAGTATG
>JAZGBQ010000151.1:0-13753 GCA_036476435.1 Fidelibacterota bacterium | reverse complement strand
AGGAGCTAATACAACTGCCTTTGCCTTGTACCATTTAGGCAGTATTAAACTGATACCAATTGATATTGAAGTGATTATAAATACAAATAAAATAATTTTAGTTTTCCACTTCCACACGATCTTGCTTATATTTTTTAAATCGACTTCTTGTTGATCCATAAAATCTCCTATTTTGTAAAATCAAGCACAAAAACTATTTTTCTTGTGAAAATTTGTATATTATATATGCCGAAGATGCAATTGATGCAATAGTTCTGATTATACCGTCTCCACCAACAATTTGATAGAACAAACTAGGTGGAACTTCAATTATATCGCCGGGGTAAATAATTTCATCTATTGCATTTTTTATCGTGGTGCCATCTGAACGGAATACCCGGGTTTTATTAATATTTCCTGAGCGGAAACTTGACCCTTGTTCTTTCGTTCCTCCCGTCATCGCAACATAATCGCGTGCTGTATATCCCGGATAATACCTAAATGTATTACTTCCACTACTTCTGTTTACAAACCCGTGAACAATAACATGATGATCATTAAAGTTTGAAAAATCAAATCCATGTGATTTGGCATAATCATTAAATGGTACAAAAATTATATCACCCGATTTTAGCGTCTTGTTTTGTGATCGGTCATCTCCAGAAAAATAATCTTTTAATCTCACTTCAATGGTTTCATTATCTCTGATGATTTTGATAATATCAGGATGAGCAAATTTTTGTACACCGCCACTTTGTAATACAGCATCGTATACTTTATCAATAGGAGTCACATAGATGAAACCAGGCTTGTGCACCGCACCTAATACTTGGATTTTAAATCTTCGAATATCTAATAAAGTAACGCTAACGTGTGAATTTTGAATAACATTTTTAACAATGTAATCATTGATAATAAACTTGGCGTCATTTAATGAAATACCATTAACGTCTAATACTCCAATGGATGGAATCATTATTTCCCCCACGGGATTTACTCGAACCGGTAGAGAAATATTTTCTGTTGCGATAATGTTTATTCCAAGCAGATCCCCTGGTCCTAAAATATACATTGAAGGATCAATTGCCTCCTCAATAGGCGTATAAGTTAGGTTTCCATAATTGGTTAAATCTATGTCCTTCTTCAATTGCATCGTATTGGTATCAGTATTATTGTCGTTACCCAAAATAACACTCTTCATATCTTGTGCATAACTAATTGATAATATTAATATTATGATAAGTGCTTTCTTCATCATATTTCCTTGTAATGTTCTTTATAATATTCTAAATATTCGCCTGATTTTAGTGGTTTCCACCACTGGTCATTTTGTTTATACCAATCAATTGTATAATTAATAGCTGTTTTAAAATCGTGTTTAGCGATCCATCCGATACTTTTCAATTTATTACAATCAAGTGAATATCTATGATCGTGACCCATTCGATCTTGTACAAATTTTCTAAGGGAATTTGATTTGTTTGTTTCTCTTAAAATGATGTTTGTCATGTCAATATTGGTCAATTCGTTGCCGCCGCCGATATTATATATTTCACCAAGTTTTCCTTTTTTAATAATAAAATTTATTGCATCACAATGATCATCTACAAATAACCAGTCACGAATATTTTTCCCATTACCGTAAATAGGTAATTTTTTATTTTCTAGGGCATTAGTAACAAATAGTGGTATCAATTTCTCAGGGTATTGGTAGGGGCCAAAATTATTGCTGGAACGGGTTATTATAACTGGAAGAGTATATGTGGCAAAGTATGAATAGGCTAATCTATCCGCCCCCGCTTTACTGGCAGAATAGGGATTCCTTGGCATTAAAGTATCAGTTTCGGTAAAGCTACCTTTTTCTATATTGCCGTAGACTTCGTCCGTGCTGATTTGGATAAAGCGCTCTAAATTGTATTCCTTTGCGGCTTCTAATAACGTAAAAGCACCAAAAATATCGGTTTGTATAAAATCATCCGGTTTACCAATTGAGCGATCCACATGACTCTCTGCTGCAAAATTTATAAGAAAGTCAGGTTTATATCTTTGAAAAATTTCTTTAACGATCTTTGAATCACATATATCCCCATGATAGAATATATATCGTTCATCATTTTCAAAATCGGAAAGATTTTTCGGATTTCCTGCATAGGTTAGTTTATCAAGGTTTATGACTTTAATATGATCATATTGGGTTAACAAATAACGAATAAAGTTCGATCCTATAAAACCGCAGCCACCTGTCACAAAATATATCTTCATTTTAGATTCCTAAAACCTCGGTAAATGTCCTTTATCAATCGTCTTTAAAGTAGGTAAATTTTTATCCTTTTCTGATAAAACCGGATTATTTATTGGCCACTCTATGTCGATGTTATTATCATTCCAAACAATCCCCTTTTCGTCCTCCGGATGATATACATTAGTACATTTATATTGTACCTTCGCCGTTTTTGACAGGACCTGGTAACCATGAGCGAATCCTTTCGGAATAAAAAGCATCTTGAAATTTTCACCTGACAGATTTAGCCCAACATATTTTCCGAACGTAGGGGATCCAACACGAATGTCAACCGCTATATCATAGATTTCTCCTTGAAAAACACTTACCAATTTCCCTTGTGGAAAATATAATTGATAATGCAAACCCCGGATCACGCCCTTTTTTGAAAATACCTGATTATCCTGTACAAATTCCATGGATATATTTTGAGATTTGAATGAATTAGTATTAAAGCTTTCAAATAAATATCCGCGTTCATCACGATGCACTTCAGGGATAATTACGAAAACACCTGATAATCCTGTTGGTGCAATCTTCATCAACCGCTACTTTTTCCTTTGCGTCCGACATTATCATATCGAAACCCGTGGTACTGCAATTCTTCCATGCTAAGAACATTTCGTGTATCAAGAACAACCGGTTGAGCCATCAATTCCTTTAATTTAGAAATATTAAGTCCACGAAATTCATTCCAGTCTGTCATTATCACCATAGCTTGACTGGCTTCAACGGCTGCTTCCCACGTATTCAGATATTGAATATCAGGAAATTTCAGACGCATTTCATCCATTGCCACCGGATCGTAGGCTTTTACGACGGCACCCTCGTTTAGAAGGGCTTCAATCATATCAATAGCAGGAGATTCCCTTATGTCATTTGTTTGAGGTTTAAAGCTTAATCCCAGCACCGCGATGAGCTTCCCTTTGAAACTGCCATCCATTAAAATTTTGAGCTTCTCAACCATACGCTTTTTCTGTGCAATATTGGTTTCAATAGCGGCATTAATTGTTCGCAAAGGAGAGTTGAGTTTTCCTGCTGTGTAGGCCAGCGCTTTAGTATCCTTTGGAAAACAGGAACCACCGAATCCCGGTCCCGGATGTAAAAATTTTGGACTTATCCGACCATCGATTCCCATCGCTTTAGCAACAACGTGTACATCCGCATCAACATTCTCACAAAGATTGGCTATCTCATTTATATAACTGATTTTTAACGCTAAATAAGCATTACTTGCATATTTTATCATTTCAGCTGTCTGTATGTTAGTATGGATTATCGGTGTCTCATTGACATATAAAGGCCGGAATACATCCTTCATTATCTCGAAAGCTCGTTCACTTGTGGAGCCAATGATAACGCGATCAGGATGGGTAAAATCCTCAACTGCGGCACCTTCACGTAGAAACTCTGGATTTGAAACATAATCATAGTCAACATTTGGATCTCGATGTTTATCAATTATTTCACAGATTTTTTTGCCGGTACCGATGGTCACGGTACTCTTGGTACAAATTACCTTATAATCGTTCAAATTTTTAGCGATTGTTTTAGCGACAGTCCAGACGGCAGTCATATCTGCCTCACCACTTTTGCTCTCTGGCGTTCCAACGGCTATATACACAACATCCGCTTTCTTAATTGCATCAGGGATATCAGCAGTGAACGATAATCTCCCTGCAGCAGTATTGCGGATGACAAGTTCTTCCAGACCCGGTTCATAGATTGGTATAACACCGTTTATTAGATCATTGATCTTCTCGACTTGTATATCCGCACAAATTACCCTGTGTCCAAAATCTGATATTCCCGCCCCACTGACTAAGCCGACGTATCCTGTTCCAATAACGGTAATTGTTCTCATATGTCAATTCTTAATAATGATTTCCAAAACATCTATTGTTCGTCAATAATAAATATATTATATGCCTCAAAGCAATCCAAGTTTTCTACGATAACCCCACTCAACTGTTAACAACCCCAACATAAGAATCAATACCAGCCAATGTCGATTTAAATCAATGACGATACGATTTACTACCTGAGTTGAATATGGTTCAATCAAGTCTTCCAATTCCGACCGCAGATCCCACACAAACATTTTACCTCCGGTGGACTCGGTAAGCTGTGTTAACGTAGAACGGTTTAATATGACATTATTTAGTTCGATCTGACTTTCCTGAACGACAAAATCTCCGAATTGCGTAAACAGATTTCCATCTCCAGCATATACAATCTCAAATCTATAATTCCCTGGTGATGAAGCCCATAGTTTCCCTTCCCAACGGTTTCGCTGATTGTGAAATCGGAGCTGTGATCCTTTGATCAATTTTTCTTCCTTGTAAAGTGCGATTGAGACCTCCGCAGATGGATCATTGACCCCTTCCCTTTTACCAGTTACTATAATAGTTTCACCCTGTTGAAATGAATTTTTGTTAAGACGGAAATGTAAATTATTTTCGCCAGAATCCCTAACCAGCCAGTGTATGAGCGAGGATAATAATTCTGACAGCATACCTTGCTTGGGATTCCCACCTGACTGGTAATGAATTTTGTAAAGGTCAGGTGTTGTCCAAACAGATTGTCGATTATCCTCATTTTCATTAACAATCCAAATAGGGAGCCGGAAAGGATATGACATTGCAGCCAACTGGATGAATTGATCGGATAGGTTAGACAGCTGTAATCCAACTGCTAACGGCGGTAAATCAGATTCATCATCAGGAGATACGTCGTATTCATTGCTAATTTGGTTAAAGTCCCGGTCAAGAGTCGCCTTAAGTTCATTTGTAAAATACCAGCCAACAACCTCGCCGGATTCTAAAATGTTGTCGCTTCCAATAAAATTAAAAATCGGAAAAATTGACTCAGCGGAAGATTGTGTGACATGGGGGCCAATAAACCAGGCCAGGGCTGACTTCTGAGAAAATTGCTTCCTGCGGAAAATTCGTAACCATTGATTGCTCACAGGTTCGGTTGGAAAATTATCAAAGATAATTAAATCGTAGGACATCTCCCAAAATTCTTTTAGCGGGGGTTTGAATTCCTGCTGATACTGGATAAAATGATCTACATGAAATCTATACTGCTCCCTAATGTTCCTTTTCAATAAGGATGTATTGAAATTTGGTGCCCCTGTCAATAATGCAACTTTATATCGATCTTTCAATGCGGTAATTGAAAATTGATGCTGGTTGTTTTGAATATTAATCTCTTCAGTAAGAGATGATATTTGAACCCGATAATCATTAACACCCAACCGAACTGGTTCAATAGTAAATGTAACGAATCGTTCTGACCCGTCCCCTGATAACTCTACATTCCGCGACCCGACCAGACCGTTACCATCATATACTGCAAGACTGAATCGTTTAGGGGCTACTCCATGTGCAGAAACAGCGACCTCTGCAGTAAATGGTTCATCCAAAAACGTATAAGCAGGAATATCCACAGATGTTATCAAGACATCTACCATTTTATTGGTATCACCTACGCCAATTGCATAAACAGGTATTTTCAAACTTATATTATTCTTTAAAACTTCTTTCCCGTAAGTAATTTGCCCGTCGGATATCAAAATCGCTCCCGACATTTTCAAGGAATTCTCCTGCAAATGATTTAACAGTGCACCAAAATCAGTAAGACTTCCTTGACCATTTAATTCGCTGTTCCTATCTACAGCTTCAACATGATCACTGAACTGAAATAATTCCATCTCTACACCTTTACGTTCAAGATCAGTCAGAATATTTGATACTCCCAAATTTATAGTTGATAAAGAAAGACCTGACTGATAAGCCATGCTAATTGAATTGTCGATATATACATACCACGGAAGAGTCGTTTTTGGATTTTATAGAAAAATAATCTGCGGTTGAAATAAGATAAATAAAACCAAAACAAACAGCACAACTCGCAAGAAAATCAGGAATCGAATTTGTTCGATCTTGAGAAATAGGCGCAGATTAATAAGTATTACGATCAGTATTGTTACGATACCGATAATTAGCCAAAGATCTGCATTTTGCATCCAGTCAATATTCAAATCTTAGCCCAGTTTAAAATTCGGTTGAACACCAAAATTGATTTCTGACAACAAACCGTCTTTTAATTTCAATTCACCAAGATAGGCAACCATAGCTGCATTGTCCGTACAAAGGTCTATTTCAGGGAATAAGATCTTGATACTTGAAAGAGTGTTTCGAATTTTTAACCTTAAACGATCATTAGCAGCAACACCTCCTGCCACTACGCACGTTTTGACACCAGTATACCTCACAGCCATTTCAAGTTTAGCGCTTAATACATCAACAATGGATTCCTGATAACTTGCTGCAATATCCGCCATTGAAATTGGAGAATTTTCAGGATCATAAGAATCAATATAATACAAAAGCGACGTTTTTAATCCGCTAAAACTGAATTCCAATGAATCATTATTGGCGAATGCTCTCGGGAATTGAATGGCACCACGATCACCGTTCTTTGCCAATTTTTGGATCTCAGGCCCACCAGGATAATCAAGTCCCAGGATTCGCGCACCTTTATCAAATGCCTCACCAGCTGCATCATCCCTTGATTCTCCAAGCATTTGATAATCACCCATTTTTCTTATTAACCACAATTGTGTATGTCCACCAGATACCAAAAGGCAAACAAAAGGATATTTTAATGCAGGGTCGGCAAGAAAATTTGCGAAAATATGTGCTTCAAGATGATGAATTCCTATGATGGGAATATTCAAACCTTGTGAAAGCCCTTTTGCAAAACTTATACCCGTTAACAAGGTTCCAGATAGACCAGGTCCTCTGGTAACAGCAATCCCTTCCAATTCATCTACCGAAATACCGGACTGTTCCAGTGCGTCGTTTACGATCGTATTCAGCAACCGTTCATGCTCCCGTGACGCGATCTCAGGTACAACCCCACCATAATTGCGATGAATATGCTGGGAACTAATTAAATTGATGATTATTCGACCATCATCACAAACAGCTGCAGCGGTCTCATCACAGGATGTTTCAATACCTAATACCTTCAATTAGATTCTCTGGTCACAATCAGTTCAAGATTTCGCGGAGACAAATCTTGCCAGTCTATGACTCCTTCAGGAACCGAAACACTTGGTTCATAGAATTGAATTTCCGAATTCCACTGCCTTCCAAAATCAATAGTAACATCCATTTCCTCGGGCTCGATCCGTGAAATTCTATTCGCACCCCCGATAATTGTGAGGGCAACAGTAGTAGGGCTAACAAAAACCCGGTACCCGGAGGGTATATTTACTATATCTACTGGTACTTCCGTTATGATCCGTTCACTAATCGCCTGAACATTAGCATAATAATGCACTTGTTCAGGTGTGAATTGCACCAGATTGTCCGGACTTTTAAGCTCGATTTGTACTGAAACGGAAAGATTAACCTGATCAAGAGTATCAGAATTTGTCACTAGTTGCGATAAATCCTGGACAACCTCCATTGGCCCAGCTACAACGGCACTGTCAGGCGTTAATTCGATTCCTCCGATCAGTACATACCCAGGCGCGGTTATAAGATTTATACCAGATAAGATTGGTACTGTCTTCACCAAATATTCATCCAAACTGATACTCACCTGCGATGGATAAACGATCTCGACGTATTCAATATCAAAAGATGAAGGGATAACAACTTTCTGTGGATATTCTTTGAAGTAACTGTTTAAAAAAAACTCATATTCATCTGAGATTCTCTCAAGATCAAGCACGAGTTTAAAGTCGTCATAGAATCGTTTTAAAAGAAATGATTTGAAGAGCGCTCTTCCGGTTCCATAAAATCTTACCAGGGCTTCTTCAGGTACTTCTTCCCTTAATGCTTTTCTGACGCTCAGATTACGAACTTCAATAGGAGTATTTAGAGTCATGAAATAAAAGTCATTACTTACAACAAAAACCCATAATACCAAAGCAAGACCGGCTGCTCCAACCCGCAATCCAATTTTTTGTCGTGATATGAATTGGGATATTTCTTCTATCTTCACAAATGGAAATCCCCGCGTTTTACTCCTTAGGATTTATTCTGTTTATCAGATTCTTCCTGCTTGGCTTCATCTTTGTCAACTTTTCCTGCAGGTAAATCTTCTTTTATTGAATCAGCAGTCGTTGCTGCTTGTATTTCCTGCGGTATTTCAAGTTTTTCTGTAGCAGGTTCTTCCTGATTATCCAAGAATTCCTTTACACTGCTTTTACCTTGTTTCTTTTTTGGTTTGTGATTTTTTTCAAGCTCTTCCAAATGTAAAACGACCTTTTTTTCCTCAGGTTTTACTTCCAGCACATTCGCCTTGATCTTTTCTCCGGTGTTGTATTGCCCTACCAAGGATTTGCGCTCCCGCTTAGAACGTTTTATAAATGGAATAATACCCTCTACGTCTTTTTCAAGTTGAACGATAATACCCTTATCAAGTATTCTGATTATTTCACCTGTTACAACTTTTCCAGCAACATAGTATTTAACCAGTTCTGGCCACGGATCTTCAGTTACCTGTTTTAATCCCAGCGATATTCGCCGGTTTTCCCGCGAGATTTCCAGTACGCGAACTTCAATATCCTGTCCTTTTTCCAACAATTCTTTAGGATGGCGAACGACTTTTTCCCAGGAAAGATCGGAAACATGGATAAGTCCGTCAATTCCTTCCTCTAGCTCAACAAACGCACCAAACTGTATTAGGTTTATAACTTTCCCTTTGACAACAGTGCCCACCATATATTTTTCTTCTATTTCATCCCATGGATCAGGATTTAATTGTTTAACACCTAGGCTTATCTTGCGATCTTCAGTATCAATGGATAACACCTTTGCCTCAACTTCTTCACCCATCTGGTACAATTCTGAGGGATTTTTAACATGCCGTGTCCAGGACATTTCTGAGATGTGAATTAAGCCTTCTACACCTGGCTCAACTTCGAGAAACACACCGTAGTTTGTCATGCTGACTACTTTCCCTTTAACGGTTGTCCCAACGGGATATTTATCCTCAACACTTTCCCAAGGATGTGAGGTCAATTGTTTCAGCCCTAGTGAAACCCTTCTTTTCTCCTCATCATAATCAATAATTTTGACATGGACAGTTTCATCAATACTCAACACCTCCGAGGGATGATTGATACGTCCCCAGGAGAGATCTGTTATATGCAGTAAACCGTCAAGTCCTCCTAGATCTATAAATACTCCAAAATCAGTGATGTTCTTAACACGACCTTCCATTACCTCGCCAACTTTAATTTTCCCAAATAATTCCTCGCGTTGTTCTTTGAGACTTTCTTCGAGAATCGCTTTCCTGGATACTACAATATTTTTCCGGGCTTCGTTGATCTTGACAATTTGAAATTCCATTTCCTTGCCAAGATATTTATCAAAATCCTTTATGGGTCTCACATCGATCTGTGAACCAGGTAAAAAAGCCTGGATGACACCAACATCAACGACCATTCCACCCTTGATACGGCGAACGATTGTGCCTTTCAGGATCTTACTATTCTCGAATATCTCTTTTAAATCAGCCCAACGACGCATAAAATCAGCCTTAGACTTTGATAAAATAGTATTCCCTTTTTTATCTTCAATACGCTCAATAAAAACATCGATTTTAGTACCGATCTCCGGCAGTTCACCGCCTTCAAATTCACTTCTGTCGATCACTCCTTCCGATTTAAAACCGATATCTACGAGGATTTCCTTCTCATTCATTCCAATGATCCGACCTGCTATAACCTGGTGTTCAGAAATATCTGAAAATGTATCTATATATTGTTTTTGTAGTTCCTCTGGAACTTCTTCGGCAAGCATCGATTGTTCAAATTGAGTTTCTTCAATAGTTTTTACATTTTTAAAAAGATCCTGATCAAGGTAATTGATCAATACAGTATCTTCCGCTGCAGGTACAGTATCCTCTTTGGTGAGTTCTGCACTGACCGGGGCTGAAACCTGATCTTCTGCCTTAGCCTCTTCTACAATGGTTGCATCTAGATGCGATTCTGACATGTTTGTTCCTTAATGTTTATTTTGTCTTATTTTATTAACAATTAGTTTTATCTGTTCATCAATAGTTAAATGAGTTGTATCGATCTCGATGGCATCTACCGCACGTTTCAGCGGTGATAATGACCGCGAAGAATCCTTTTCGTCCCTGACTTTTAGATTTTCGATCATCTGGTCAATTGATTGATTCTCCCCAAGAGCCCGTAAATCACGCTGGCGTCTTTGCGCTCGGGACTTGTAATCAGCAGTGATATAAAATTTCCAATCAGCATTGGGAAAAACGACTGTCCCGATATCACGGCCTTCTATCACACAGTCAGTGCGACTACCCAGAGATCGTTGAATAGCAACCATCTTCTCGCGTACTTTTGGAAGGGAACTCACAGCACTGACTCGTTTGGTCACTTCAACGGATCGAATATCATCAGTCACATCTTTTCCATTAAGGAAAACGGTCAAAAGGCCATTTTCCCATTTAAGATCAAGGAAAAACTTATCCAGCAATTTTTGCAATCGGCGAGAATCCTCAGGATCGATCCCTTCCAAAATAATTGAAAGTGTGACCGCACGATACATGGCCCCTGTATCCATGTATGTAAATCCAAGTTTTTCAGCTACTTTTTGTGCTGTTGTACTTTTCCCCGAAGCTGCTGGACCATCAATGGCGATAATCATCTCATATACTTCTCAATTAGCCTGCGAAGTTAACTTTTCTGCTTCATAATACCAATGGTTTATCATCGAGGTTCAACTCGGAGAAAGAGGGAAATAGTACAGTAAATCAAATGGTTTATTGCTGAAGTTCCTTAACCTCTGCAGTACTAAGATACCGCCAGGATCCAAGGGGTAGATCGCCTAGTTCCAAAGTGTGATAACGAAATCGGTTGATGCTGAATAGGCGAATATCCAGCATAGTAAAAATTCGTCGAATTTCACGCTTTTTTCCATGGTTTAAACGTATGATAAGCGTTGAGCGGTTCTTATCTGTCATCTGAGATATGATTATCCCTTTCCCCTTTTCACCGTTGCCAATCCAGATACCACGCTCGATCCGCTGCTTATTCCTTATAGACAATCGCCCTTCAATCACAACAGCATAATCTTTTGGGATACGACTGCGCGGGTGCATCAGTAAATTTGCCAGCTCCCCATTATTTGTTAGAAGTAATAAACCTGTCGTATTTTTGTCCAACCTTCCAATTGGAAACAATCGTTCGTTAATTGGGATCAAATCCATGACAGTTTTTCTCCCCTGGGGATCAGTGACTGTTGTTATAACACCCTTGGGTTTATTAAGCATCAGAATAATCTGCTGAGAGTTAATAAATACTTCTTGACCATCAAATTCAACAACATCCTTTTCATTCACGTCAAAGGCTGGATCTGTAATCAACCTTCCATTTACTTTGGTAGTGCCAGCTTGAATCAGTCGATCCGATGTTCGTCTGGAACCTACGCCAGCACGAGCAAGATACTTATTTAAACGCATCAAATTGCGGCGGCCTATCCTGTGCAGAGTTAGTAAGTTCAGTTATCTCAGATATTTTTGGCATATCTGACAGATTAATCAAACCAAAGTGCTCCAGGTATTTAGTAGTAGTCACATATAAGAGCGGTCTGCCTGGACCGGCATCGCGACCTTTGATTATAATCAGATTACGACCTAACAGCGTCTTCAACACTGCACTGCAATCCACTCCTCGAATAGATTCTATTTCAACACGGCTAACAGGTTGTTTATAAGCAATTATTGCAAGTGTTTCCAAGGCGGCCTGTGATAAAATCAGTTTACCTGTTTTATGGATCAAACGTCTGATATATGTTTCATATTCCGGACGGGAAACCAACTGATAGCCTCCTGCGACCTCTAATATCATAAAGGCATAATCATTCTTGTTATATTCCTTCCGTAACGCACTGATTACATCGCTTAGTACCGGTGCATCTATCTCAAACACCGCATTTACCTGTGCCTGTGTTAATGGATCTAGGCTGGCAAATAAGAGCGCCTCAACAATTTTAATATTTTCGGACCTAGGCATTTAAGTGTCAACTCTTGTTTCTAATAATTGGATCTTTATTTCACCGAATAATTTACCCTGTAGAACTCTAACATGACCTGAACGCATTAATTCAAGCAGTGCTAAAAAAGTAACGATCATCTCGACCTTCGTATTAATTTGTGATAATAAATCTGCAAATCCTACATATCCATCCCTGTCAAAATGCGCTAGAAGGAAAGCTTTTTGATGATCTAAACTGACTTGTTCACGTTGCAGCTCAAAAGATTGAATAACCGGTTTATTTTCCATAGCATGTTTGAAAATAAGGGCTATATCGTAAAGTGAAACTTCCTTCAAATAAACGCCTGGGTCTTCCTCACCTAGCGGAATATTTGTAATCAATCCCCTACTGATGTATTGACTTCTGTCAGTGGAAAGATCATCAAGTTTTTTAGCTAATTTTTTGAAACGTTGATATTCAAGCAACTGGTGGACAAGCGTTGTTCGCGGGTCTTCAATTTCACTTTCTTCGATGTCTTTCCTGGATGGTAACAACATATGTGATTTTATTCGCATCAGGGTGGCTGCCATCTCTACAAAATCACCTGCAAGGCTGATATTCATGGCTCGCATTTCATCTAACGTTTGTATGTATTCTTTGGTGATTTTAGCGATAGGAATATCATATATATCAATCTCGTCTCTACGAATAAAGTACAGTAGGAGATCCATTGGTCCATCAAAATTTTGTAAATGAATGTGGTACATCAGGAATAATTTAAACCCATAGCTTCCCGAGCCTTTCCAAGATACTCCTCAGCTACCGCACCCGCCTTCGTGGCACCAATTTCTAACATGTCCACCACGTCATCCGGATGCGACACGAGATACTTTTGCTTATCGCGAAACGGTTTAAAATATTCAAGAATCCTGATCAATAATTCTTTTTTTACATCGCCGTATTTTAAGCCTGGGGTCATAAATCTGTCTCTCAGACCGACCAGTTCTTCTCCGTCAAGAAACAAACTATACAGATGAAATAACGGAGTATTTGGGTCTTTCGGTTGATCCACAGATGTTGAGTCGGTTTTTATCGACATAATAATTTGCTTTAATTGTTCTTCTGGAGCGAATAGCGGAATAGTATTTCGGTAGGTTTTACTCATTTTCTGGCCGTCTATCCCTGGAACCAGCATAGTTCGCTCATCGATTTCTGCCTCCGGTAAGATGAATACATCACCGAAAAGGTTATTGAAACGCTGGGCAATATCACGGCTGATTTCGAGATGTTGTTTTTGATCATTGCCAACCGGAACGATCTCGCCACCAAAGCACAATATATCTGCGGCCATAAGAATCGGATATGAAAATAAGCCAACATTCGGCTTGATTCCCCTTGCAATTTTATCCTTATACGATGTCGATCGTTCCATCATACCAATGCCGGTAACGTTCGATAGCAGCCAAGTCAA
>JAZGBQ010000150.1:0-2267 GCA_036476435.1 Fidelibacterota bacterium | reverse complement strand
CCGTCTTTTGTTACTTGAGTTTGCCCTGCCAGTTTTGCTATACCAAAATCAACGATCTTTACAACACCATCAGTGGTTACAATTATATTGGCTGTTTTAATATCACGATGAATGATCTTCTTCTTATGGGCTTTATCTAATCCTTGAGCTATCTGGATAGTAATGTCAAGCGCTTCATCAATCTCAAATGGGCTTTGTTTTATTTTTTCCTCGACTGTCTTACCTTCATAACA
Source organism: Fidelibacterota bacterium (assembly GCA_036476435.1). Lineage (GTDB taxonomy): Bacteria > Fidelibacterota > Marinisomatia > Marinisomatales > JAHJCW01 > JAZGBQ01. The sequence goes on along the minus strand of JAZGBQ010000150.1, from coordinate 2,034 downwards.
ATCCATTACGATGAAGAGTTGTCCTTCATCGGTCTCGTCAATCTCATGAATTGTATAGATATTGTTATGTTGAAGACTGGATGCTGCTTTTGCTTCATGGATAAAGCGTGTTTTCATATCCTTATCACGGGTCGTCTCCAAAGGCAGGAACTTGAGAGCTACGATGCGATCTAAATTCGTGTCTTCAGCCTTATACACATCACCCATTCCGCCTTCACCGAGCTTCTCAAGGATCTTATAATGAGATATGGTCTTGCCGATCATTCGTTATCAACCACAGCTAAATCAAAGACTATAAATGAAATAAATGGCATTATGCCTCCTTAAAAGCCAGGTAAATGTAGTGGGCAGAGTATTGTTTATCAATAATTGGTAGAAATTCTTTTGCACCCTGCGATGTGACAACATGCAATATTATATAACAAAGACCCCCGCCTCCATGTTAGTGGGTGGATGCCCTACTACCCCATATTCAGAAGGAATCCGAAAGTTTAAGTTCTGTTTCTCTGGTCTGATTAATTGAAACCGAGGATTCTATTTCGGAAACTGCTTATAATTAAAAATCAAGAAATTACATTCGTGTTTTTACTAATTGTTTAAACCACTTATTAAATAGAAATAATATTTGTTGTTAATAGTGATTGGTTTTCAGATATTTCGAGATCCAAGGAGATGTGAGGTTGATAATTTGTTATATATTATGTCGAATAATTGCATTTATTATGTTATTCATATTTCTCATTTGTCCAATTCTATTATTTGCGCAGTCCGATAATATTCTTGTCATCCAAAGATTAACTGGACCAATCGAATTTGACGGATTAAGCAATGAACCTGCCTGGGAATCAATACCACCACTTCCTGTAATTATGTATCAGCCTGTCTACGGTAAAAATCCGAGTGAAAAAACAGAAATTCGAATCGCCTATAATGATGATTACCTATTTGTATCAGGTCGATTATATGATTCTGAACCGCAAAAAATACAGGTTGTCAGTTTGGAACGAGATGGTGGAGCATTGGGTAATGACTGGTTTGGTATAGTTTTGGATTCATTTGATGATAATGAAAACGCATTCCAATTCTTCACAACTCCAGCGGGAAACCGCTTTGATGCAGCTGTGATAAACGATGCTGAAGGAGATTTTCCAATTAATATTAACTGGAACTCATTTTGGGATGCAGCATCGGTTAAGAACGATAAAGGTTGGTTTGCAGAAATTCGAGTTCCCTGGTCAAGTTTGCGTTTCCAAAGAAAAAATGATCAAATAAAAATGGGGGTAATTGCATGGCGATACATCGCAAGGAAAAATGAATTTGCTATATTCCCAAATATCCCTCCAAATTGGGATTGGGGATTTATTAAACCATCGCAGGCACAAGACATTTCCTTAAGTAATATTAATAGTCAGAGTCTACTATACATTACTCCATATTTACTCGGTGGAACCGCTCAATCATCCCGAACAAATGAATCGGAAACAAGATATAATTTTGAAAGCGATCTTTCCAAGGAATTAGGTTTAGACCTCAAATACGGGATTACCAGTAATCTAACATTAGATTTGACACTAAATACTGATTTCGCACAGGTTGAGTCGGATGATCCGCAAGTGAACCTCACCCGATTTTCATTATTTTTCCCTGAAAAGAGACTATTTTTTCAAGAACGGGATGATATATTTAACTTCACTTTTGGAGGTCCAACTAAATTATTCTATAGTCGCCGAATTGGATTATTTGACATAGGTGATGATGATTATAGACAGGTGCCCATTATTGGTGGACTTAGAATAACTGGACGGATTGGAAAATGGGATGTTGGGCTTTTAGAAATGCAGACAACAGAAGCACGATTCGAAGAAAGTGATGAAGTGGATTCGACTATAACAGTGCCCTCCGAAAATTTTGGGGTTGCTCGAATTAGAAAACAAGTGTTCAACCCATACTCTTATATAGGTGGAATTTTTACAAGTCGTGTAGGGAAATCTGATAACTCCAATTATAATCTTGGATTTGATGGCTCACTCAGAA
>JAZGBQ010000015.1:0-2321 GCA_036476435.1 Fidelibacterota bacterium | reverse complement strand
CCGTGAAGACAGTGAGGGTCTTTTGAATTTCGTCGCGCGTCATTTGTTTTGAAGCCAAATAAATTCCATACGCCACAACCCCGGTTTGTGCCATTGTTTCAAGTAGGATCACTCCCGGAGTGATGGGATTGCCTGGGAAATGGCCAGCGTAAAATGTTTCGTCCGGTTTAAACTTATACGACGAGACAATGCCGTCATCACTTAATTCAATAATATCGTCGATGAACCGAAATGGTGGCTGCTGCGGCACTAATTCCAGTATTTCCTCTTTGGTAAAATGATTCATGATTACTTAATTTATCAGAGAAATTCAAAAAGCCATTGAAGATAACAATTCTAGTAAAAATATCAAGTAATTTATATTAATATAGACGCTAAGATTCCCTTGTCATAATTCCGCCTAAAGAGTTTTTTGATTTATATGGATAATCTTTATAAGCGATTCCGGTAAAAATACCGACTTTTGCATCTTTAATAGAATAAATGTGTTCATCATCTACAAAGACGTTACCGCTCCCTATCACAAGCGACGTGTGCCCTCCCTGCAGAACTGTGTATCTTCTAACATTAATTTCAAAGCGAACCAGTGAATTATGCGGCCGGATCTGGCCGTCAAAATTGACTTCCTTGCACCCCAGGGCGCGGCCATTACCTTCGCTGCCACAACAGACACAATAAAACCCCAGCAATTGCCAAACCGCATCCACCCCCAGGCAACCGGGCTGCACCGGATCGCCGTTGAAGTGGCACTGAAAAAACCACTCATCGAGATGAACATCTTTTTCTGCTATCATGCTGCCCTTGTTCCCACGCTTCTCTATCTCAAGCACGCGGTCAACCATTAAGAAAGGTGGGGCCGGCAACCTGGAGAATTCTGCCGGAGAATCTTCAACCAATTTGCCATAGGCAAATGCGATCAGCTCTTCTTTTGTAAAATGAGTTCTTTCGAGAAATTCTCGATATTTCATTTTAGAGATATGCTTTTGTTAAAAAATAGTAACTATATTCAGCTCTTAGCTGTTGGCCTTGAGCTTGCTGATAAGGTTATTTATCATCTTTTGTTCTTTGTTTAACTGATCCAAAACTACTCTTGTATCTCCAGCTGAGATGATAGATAGTTCTTCAATGATGATTAGTTGAGTTTCCAATTCAAACGATGAACCTAATAGCTGAATGGTTACAAAAAATAGTAGTCCTCGACGCCGGTTTCAGGATACTGGATTTTTGTTGAAACCTCAAGCATCATAAAAATTCAATCGCCATGCTTGCCCAGGTCAATCCTGCGCCAACAACAATTAGGGCAAGCCTATCTCCTGCTTTAAATTTATGCCAGTTTTGACTCAGGACGGTTGGCGCACCTGCCGCCCCGGTATTGCCAAATTCATCTACATTAAAAAAGTGTTTGTCCCGAGGGATTTCGCATCTCCTGCATACGGATTGCAGCATACACAAATTTGCTTGGTGTCCAATAAAATGAGGGCATGCTTCCCGATACATTTTAGCAATCTCACTATAACATTTCACTGTGCGTTTTATGGCAAATGTCTGAACAGTTGCGCCATCCTGTTTAAAATAACCCATCCTGGGAATGGTCACTTTGTCCCAACCTTGAGGACTTGAAGTCATACTGTGAAAATCAACTTTAGCTTTTGCAGGCACTTTTGTTGAAACCACGGCAGCACTCGTCCCATCTCCCCACAAAACAGCCGCGTTGCGATCGGAGTAATCGATTGAGCGTGTATTATTTTCCGGGGAAATCAATAAAATAAATTCCGGTGTTGCTTCCGGATTCATCATCGAAAGAAAATGTATTTGAGAACCGAAACTTGAACATGCAGAATTCAGATCAAAAGCATTTACTTCCATACCCAATTCCGCGGCAATCGTACAGGCTTCGGCAGGCGTAAGCGTTTCCGGAGAGCATCCGCCAGCGATAACCAGGCCGATCTGTTCTTTTTCAAGGCCGGCATTGTTAAGAGCCCTTTCACCAGCCAACTTTCCTGTAATTGCATTGCTGTAATCCGACGCTTCACTCGCTGCACGTGGATCGCGATTTCGGGTTTCTTTTATATAATCAAGCGACAGAACCGTACGCCGGGTGCGAATGCCGACCCGTTCCATGATCCACTCATTGCTCGTTGCGATATCCAACTCTTCTAAAAATTTATTGTCTATAACATTGTCCGGGTGAAAATGCCCGAGACCATGTATGTAAATCATAATTGTTGTCCTTATTGCAACTGCCCTGAGAAATCCATAACACACTGAGGCACAGAGTTTTATTTTTTAGAAATTAAGAGAGTATGAATTAATGCTTGGCT
>JAZGBQ010000149.1:0-3473 GCA_036476435.1 Fidelibacterota bacterium | reverse complement strand
CAGGAAGCTCAAGGATTAGATAAAGCCCATAAAAAGAAAATCGTTCATCGTGATATTAAATCAGCCAAAATAATTGTAACGGCTGATGGTGTTACCAAGATACTTGATTTTGGTATTGCAAAACTGGCAGGGCAAACTCAAGTAACAAAAGATGGTGCTTCAGTGGGAACAGTATCCTATATGTCCCCGGAACAGACCTTAGGCAAAGAAGTGGATCATCGTTCAGACATCTGGTCATTGGGAGTAGTATTATATGAGATGCTAACGGGATTAACGCCCTTTCAGCGTGATTATGAGCAAGCAATAGTGTACTCCATCATGAATGAAGAACCACAACATGTTAATATGGTTAACCCTGCAATTCCAATTGAATTGGATCGCATAGTCGACAAGGCTTTACAGAAAAATCCTGAATCTCGTTACTCATCAGCTGCAGATATGCTGAAAGATCTGAAGGACTACCAGGATAGTCTGCAAATGGATAAAATGAAAGTATTTAATCTCCAAACAATCCTACGCCTCATTCGTAAACCAAAAGTTGCAATTCCAGGAGTTTCATTTATAGTTGTCGTCTCCCTTTTAGCCATTTGGCTTTCTGGTCGTCAAGCTAAAATTAACTGGGCAAAGGAAGAAGCCCTTCCTGAGATCCGCCGACTCGTTGAAACCAATTGGCGTGATTTTACAGATGCTTATGAACTTGCCGAAAAAGCAGAAAATTACATACCAAATAATCCTGAACTTGTTGAGCTGTTTTCCAAGAGTTCCTTGAATATAAACATTAACACTGAGCCACCTGGCTCAAATATTTTTGTGAAAAACTATCAATCTCCGGATATTGAATGGGAATATTTGGGAGTTTCACCAATCAAAAATACAAGATTACCGATCGGAATAGTTAGGTGGAAAATGGAAAAGGAAGGTTATGAAACCGTGATGGCCGCCTCTTCAACCTGGGATATAATTCCAGGGTATCATACTCTTTTGGGTCCAAATGATTTTAATAGGGTGATGGATGAGATCGGCAGCATCCCAGCAGGAATGGTTCGTGTGCAGGGTGCAGAATCAAGTGTTGGGAACCTTGATGATTTCTATATAGATCGGTATGAAGTAACAAACAAACAATATAAAGAGTTTATTGACGGCGGCGGATACCGAAATAATGAATACTGGAAACATGAATTCATTAAGGATGAAAGAACCCTGACATGGGAAGAAGCGATGGTAGAGTTTGTAGATCAAACTGGCAGGCCTGGTCCTGCCACGTGGCAGGCGGGGGATCATCAAAAAGATCAAGATAATTATCCTGTATCAGGAATCAGTTGGTATGAAGCGGCAGCGTATGCTGAATTTATGGGAAAAAGTTTACCAACTGAGCATCACTGGGGTTTGGCAAGGGGCGAAAATACGCCTCTAATCAAATGGCCCCAGCTGGGAGGTTACGCCGTTTTTGCTCCTTTTAGTAATTTTATGGGTCAGGGACCAGTTTCTGCAGGGAATCTTCCAGGTGTAACATCTTACGGTGCCTATGATATGGCAGGCAATGTCCGGGAATGGTGTTGGAACGAAACATCAAAAGGAAGATTGATTCGAGGAGGAGCCTGGAATGATAACACTTATATGTTTACAGCTTTGAGTCAAGCCCCGCCGTTTGATCGTTCGCAGAAAAACGGCTTCAGATGTGTTCTTTATCCTGATCCTGAGAATATACCTGAATCAGCGTTTGGAGCAGTAAAATTTGGTGAAGTTAAAGATTTTTATGAGGAACAACCCGTTTCAGACCGCATTTTTCAAGTGTATAAAGAGCAATTCTCATATGATAAGACTGATCTGAATGCAAATATGGAATCGAGGGACGAAACCTCTGAAGATTGGATTCACGAGACAATTTCTTTTGACGCAGCCTATGGAGATGAAAGAATTGTTGCTCATCTTTTTCTTCCTAAAAATGCAACACCTCCATATCAGACTATTATTTATTTCCCGGGTTCTGGAACACAATTTCAAAGTTCAAGCGAAAATATTGAAGACTACTTTGAATTTCCCATATTCCTTTCATTTTTCTTGAAAAACAACAGGGCTGTACTTTTTCCCATCTATCATGGAACTTTCGAGCGTCGCATTACTGCTACAGTACCAATCCTCAGACAGAGTGATACCTACCTGTACTCCGAATCCATGATAAAATGGGTAAAAGATTTCAAAAGAAGCCTCGATTATTTGGAAACCCGAGGTGATATAGACAGCAATAAACTGGGCTTTTACGGCATGAGTTGGGGCGGGCTTCTCGGAGCGATTATCCCGGCTGTGGATGATCGTTTAGTAGCAAGTGTCTTGATGCCGGGAGGGCTTAGTGACTTAGGACGTCCTGAAGTAAATCAAATTAATTATATAACACGCGTGACCACACCCACCCTAATGTTAAATGGTAAATATGACACTATCTTCCCTTATGAAACATCAATAAAACCCTTTTTTGATCTCCTGGGAACTGCTGATGAACATAAAAAACTGTTGTTATACGAAACTGATCATATTCCACCCAGAAACGAATTAATAAAAGAAGCTCTCGCCTGGTTTGATATGTATTTAGGATCTGTGCGATAACTAATCTACCAATTATTGATAATCATAACTCTTCCAACTACATTTACCTTGTTTTTAAGCGGGCAAAATGTCAATAATTTTTTATTAAGTTCATTACTTGAATTTGAATTTGATTATTAAACTATGATCGGCAAGACCATATCTCATTATAAGATCCTCGAGAAGCTTGGTGAGGGCGGAATGGGTGATGTATATAAGGCTGAAGATACGAATTTAGATCGTATCGTAGCTCTCAAATTCCTGCCATTGGAGACGACCCGTGATAAGGATATGAAGACCCGTTTTATCCATGAAGCAAAAGCAGCTTCTGCATTGGATCATCCTAATATTTGTGCGATCCACGAGATTGATGAAACAAAGGAAGGGCAGTTATTTATCTGTATGGGGTATTATGAAGGTAAGACAGTCGAGGAAAAGATAAAAAGGGGTCCCCTGGAGATTCATGAAGCCCTTGACATAACTATCCAGATAGCCCAGGGATTAGATAAAGCGCATCAATCTAAGATTGTTCACCGTGATATTAAATCAGCTAATATAATTATAACCACAGATGGTATTGTTAAGATCGTTGATTTTGGTATAGCAAAACTGGCTGGTCAAACAAGCGTCACAAAAGATGGAACTTCATTGGGGACAGCTTCTTATATGTCCCCAGAACAGACCTTAGGTAAAGAGGTTGATCATCGTACAGACATCTGGTCAATAGGCGTGGTACTGTATGAGATGTTGACTGGTTTACAGCCTTTCCAGGGTGATTATGAGCAAGCGGTTGTTTATTCTATTATGAATGAAGAACCAAAACCGCTCACGGGATTAAGGACTGGGATACCAGTGGAACTTGAGCGGATAGTAAACAAAGCATTGGCAAA
>JAZGBQ010000148.1:0-3009 GCA_036476435.1 Fidelibacterota bacterium | reverse complement strand
CGATAAATCCAGTGGTGACGCCGGGGATGTTGATACTGTTATCACGACGTTAAAATTGCAGAATGGTGCTCTGGCGGTCATTGATAACAGCCGTAGGGCAGTTTATGGCTATGATCAGCGAATAGAGGCATTTGGATCTAAGGGTAGTATTTCCGCTGAGAATATTTTGGGAACCAATACAGTCCTAATGACTGAAGAAGGTGTACAAACTGATAAGCCACTCTATTTTTTCCTTGAGCGGTATAAAGAATCGTTTTGGAATGAAATACGAGAATTCATTTATGCGGTAAGAAAAGATAATAATCCAGTTGTAAGCGGAAAAGATGGATTGATGTCCACAAAAGTAGGTCTGGCAGCAAAGCAATCATTGGAATCGAATAAACCAGTTAAAATTCGATACGGTTGAGATAAAATTTTGGAATAAACGGGGATAAAATGAGAAAACTCTTACAATATCTAAAAACCGGAAATGATAAGCCAATACTCTCTGATCAGAATGTGATTGATCGCATTTACAAGAAGCTGAGAGTACAAGTTCTTCTTGTCATAACGGTGGGATATGGATTTGTCTACACCTGTCGTTTAGTACTGTCGGTGGTAAAAAAACCACTTATTGACAATGGTATCTTCTCAGCCCAGGAACTGGGCATAATTGGATCGGCGATATTTTACACGTATGCGTTTGGAAAACTCACTAACGGTTTCTTAGCAGATCATGCCAACATCAGAAAATTTTTTGCGGTGGGAGTGTTGATCTCTGCGCTAATAAATCTGGCTATGGGTTTTTCTCCAACAATCCTTTTACTGTGGGTCGTGCTATGGGGTTTAAATGGCTGGTTCCAGGGATTTGGAGCGCCATCCGGAATTGTCGCACTCTCTCAGTGGTTCAGCATTAAAGAACGAGGTCGGTATTATGGGATCTGGAGTACCGCACATTCCATTGGAGAAGGTCTCACATTCGTAGGCATAGCTGCCTTGGTAAGTTTCTGGGGATGGAGGGCAGGTTTCATGGGACCGGGGATCCTCTGCGTGCTGGTAGCATTCTGTATCTTCATTTTCATGCGAGATCGTCCCAGCACACTTGGTTTACCTACCATCGCTGACTGGAAAGATGATCATGGTATTTCCGGGATTAGAAAAGTAGATAAATCCCATAATACATGGAAAATGCAATTATCGATCTTTAAAATACCTGCTATCTGGGTACTGGGGCTTGCAGCAGCAGCAACCTATGTTACACGTTATGCTATTAACAGCTGGGGAATATTGTATTTGCAGGAAGCTAAAAACTACTCATTAATCGAGGCCGGCAGTATGCTGGGGATTACGACACTTTCCGGAATAGTTGGCTGCCTTGCTTATGGGTTTGCATCTGACAAACTGTTTAATGCCCGGCGGCCACCAGTTACATTAATATTTGGATTGATAGAGATAGCTTCCCTGTTGGTCATATTCTATGCGCCTCCGGGTAATCCCTTTTTATTAACGGTTGCATTTATTCTGTACGGATTCTCACTTAACGGTCTTGTTACAACACTGGGTGGTCTCTTTGCCACTGATATTGCACCGAAAAAAGTTGCTGGTGCGGTCATGGGATTTATTGGTGTTTTCAGTTATTTAAGTGCTGCAACGCAGGATCTTATAAGTGGGCATTTCATTGAAAAAGGTACAAAAATAGTAGATGGAGTGAGGATTTACGATTTTAGTAACGTCATTATTTTCTGGATCGGCGGAGCAGTTGCAGCGTTGATACTGTCATCTCTGTTATGGAATGTAAAACCAAGTGACTGAGACAAATATTTAGGACTGCGGAATGAAAAAAAAGAAAAAATATGATGTGGTTATTTTCGGAAATTATACCAAAGACACAATAAAAACATTGTTTGAAACAAAACAGGTCGATGGAGGCGGATTTAATTACGGCGCTCACGCGCTGGCCCTGTTAGGACTGAAGGTTGCCGCAGTTACCCGTCTTTCTCAATCAGATAGTCATATAGTTGATAATATCAAGAAACTTGGTGTTGATGTATACCCCGAATACACAACTCGGTCAACTCATATGGTGTTGGATTACCCCTCAGATAATCCGGATGAAAGAATATTAACCTGTGCACAGACAGCGGGTTCATTTACTATTGATCAGTTTAAGGAATTTGAAGCAAGAGCCTTTTTGATAAACGCATCTATCCGGGAAGAAGTGCCCATTGAAATTGTAAAATTCCTCAGTAAGAAACAGGCATTCTTGGTTGCAGATGTGCAAAGCTTTATCAGAATTCGTAGTAATAATGGACAATTAGTACATGCACCCTGGCCGGAAATGGAAAATGTACTTAAGCACATTGATGTGCTTAAAGCAGATATTGTTGAGGCAAGGTCGTTGACAGGGATCTCCAATATTCGGGCTGCCGCATGCAAACTATCGGAATTTGGCCCTAAAGAGATAGTATTAACACATCGCAAAGGAATTCTAGTATTTGCTGATGATCATTACTACGAAGCAGAATTTCACCCGAAATCGATACAAGGACGTAGCGGAAGGGGGGATACCTGTATTGCTTCATATATGGGCAAACGACTGTTTGTTCCACCTGTTGAAGCCATAAAATGGTCGGCGGCGGTAACAAGCTTGAAACTGGAAAATGAAGGACCGATCTTACGGGATTTTAGTGAGGTACAAACTTTAATTGATGAAAAATATCGATGAAGCTTCCATCCAAGATATTATTAGTTACAGCACTATTCATTTTCATTGTATTAGCCCTATTAGCTATGCAGCGGCGACCGATCGTACAAGATGCTGAATTCAGTTTTTCCGTGATGGGTGATGTACCAAGAAATGAGGAAGAAAAAATCATTCTTAATGATCAGATACTTAACCATAATACCAAAAGTTTAGCGAAATTCATGATCCACGTTGGAGATATCAAATCTGGATCTGATCCGTGTGATAAGCTGGCATATATGGATGTTGCCGAGCAATTATTGAAGTTGGATGTGCCGACTTTTATT
>JAZGBQ010000147.1:0-4568 GCA_036476435.1 Fidelibacterota bacterium | reverse complement strand
AGCAGATTAAATTAGAGGAAATTCATTTTTAATACAATATTTTACCTGATGTTTTAGTGTTCGGAAAAAGCTTTATAATCAACTGTGAAATACAATAAAATTTTTAATGGACTTTTTCCGGTTTTATGCAACATGCATCCCTTGCTTGCGATTTAGTAACTTTCATAATGTAAATTGATCAATTGTTTCAGTAAGAGGAAAGGAAGTGATAATTAAATCATTCTTGATGAATATTCTTGACAGCATACCCGAACCTATCCTGGTAGCAGATACCAATCACATCACAATTTATATGAATAAAACCGCGGTAGAACATTATTCAGAAGGCAAAAGTTTGATAGACAAATCTCTGCTTGATTGTCATAACGAAGAATCAAAGATTCAAATGATCGAGATCCTTAATCAAATGAAATCCGGATTGGAGGAAAAGAAAATTTCTACTAGCGAAAATGGAGATATCTTCATGCGTTCAATTCGGAATAATTCAGGACAATTGCTCGGTTATTATGAGCGATATTCTGCCTACCATCCCTCTGATGCGGCCGAATAGTTACGATTTGGTTTCAGCACGGGTATGATCGCAGAAACAGGTAATAATCGATATAATCAAAACAATAAATGTTCATCATAATTAAAATTGGATTAGTATTGTCCATCAACAGAAATTCAGATAATTATTAATAGGAGAAAGTATGAATAGGCTCAACATCCGACATATATACATTATCCTCTTTCTTTTCACTACCAGTTTATCACTGGCATTTGCTCAGTCAGATGAAATAACACGTACAATCAATGACGCAGTGGAACAATACAGGGACGGAAATTATTCCGATGCTATTGAAAATCTTGATTACGCAGCACAACTCATCCGTCAAATTAGAAGTGAAAACCTGGAGGATCTATTTCCTGAACCATTATCGGGCTGGGAAGCTGAAGAAGCAACTTCAACTGCCCTTGGTGCATCAATGTTTGGAGGCGGTATTTCCGCTGAGCAACGTTATACTAAAGGATCAAAAAGAATTGAAATCTCTATTGTAACAGACTCACCCATGCTTCAAACCATGCTGATGATGTTTTCAAATCCCATTATTGCATCGTCTGGTGGAGGAAAATTGGAGAGGATTAATGGCCAAAAAGCAATTGTAAAATATTCAAGTAATGACGAAGAAGGTGAAATCACAATGGTCATTGATAACCGGTTTCTTGTTACCGTGCGAGGCGATCATATAATCAAAAATGATTTAAGAGACTATGCCAGCGCAATTGACCTAAAGAAGCTGGAGGATTTACCCTGATCAAATTCAGGGCCAGTGGATGTATAATCGCAATGTTTGAATAATCATCTGATCCAGGCATTGGGATTTGATATTCGTTGATTCATGCCCTTTTTTGATCATGTATGATTACAACCCAAGGGTCATTCTAAGACTATGCGTCGTATAATACTTTTTTTATTATTAATAACGCTATCATATGCCCAGGATTCTCTTGCGGTTTGTGCAATTTATCAAAGCTTGGATGGACCACACTGGGTAAAAAATGATAAATGGTTGAGTACCAGACCACTCTCGGAATGGTATGGAATTACTACAGAAAATGGCAGGGTCACGCGGATCGAACTACCCCTGAACCATTTATCCGGATCCTTACCGGACGTTTTTGATTCATTAGCTGAGTTACAGGTTCTGCGATTGGACAATAACAATATTAGCGGCACTTTACCTGGATCGTTCACAAATCTGGATCAACTAAAAATTCTTACATTATCCTATAATGCATTGACGGGTTACATTTTTGATAAAATCGTTAGGCTGGGAAATCTGGAGATTTTGGATTTATCCCATAATACCCTGACTGACTCAATTCCGCAATCCATTAATGCTCTTTCAAATCTTGTGTTGTTGGATCTTTCCTTTAACCAGCTACACTACAATATTCCCCAGGAAATTGGCAGTCTTTTTCGATTATCTGAGCTACTGGATTTAAGTCATAATCAATTTACCGGACCTATACCCAGATCAATCGGTGATCTCGTTCATCTTAGATCACTTGATTTATCAAGCAATAATCTCACAGGGAAAATTCCCCCAGAAATTGGTTACATGGTAAGTTTAGATAAGCGATTAGCAATACAGTACAATCAACTCACAGGACGGATACCATTTCAAATTGGTAATCTTTCTCATCTAAAAAATTTGTGGTTAAACGATAATAATTTTGAAGGCCTCTTACCAAAAGAGATTGGTTTTTGTCGAAATCTTCAATCCCTTTACTTTTATAACAATAGCTTTGAAGGTTCGTTACCAGATGAATTCCTCAATTTAAAAAAGCTTGTAATCCTTTATGGTCAGAACAACGATCTCACAGGCGAAATTCCACGTTGGATTTCAAAACTGCCCGCGCTTGAACAGGTGCGGTTAAGTGAAAATAGTCTTACCGGTATTTTCCCCGAAGATCTCGATGAAGCCCTGAAACTAAAACGGATAGATCTTCAGTATAATAAATTGTCCACGATGCCGGATTCGATTTCGATCCCTAGTTCTCTGAAAATAATTAACCTCACGGGTAATAAACTTGGATGTGAAGATAATAAGTTAATTACAAATCCAACTTTCCGTGGAATTAATCCTCAAAACCCCGTACGCATCGTCGGCTTAAATAGACAGGAATGTAGTGAACCGACATACATGTCTTTCTTTCTTGGTCGAGAATTAATCGATTTTGGTATAATCCCAACAGACTCAACAAAGATAGAATCACTTATCGTTTGGAATCCAGGGCTTGATCCGATTACTGTTCGATCGGTATTAAATGACAGCAGCGCTTTTGAATTACATAAAGGCGAATTACAGATTCCTAATGGAGAAACTGGGATGTTATATATCGAATTTAACCCTGCTGAAAACGGTTCCTATTACGAAACATTATCGGTTTATGTTTTTGAAGACTCTACGGAATTGATTTCAGAGGTTTACCTTATAGGTGGGGCTAGTAATGACCGGATAGGGGCTGACAGCAAACTTAAACTGGAAAAATATACGCTCCATCCAAATTACCCCGACCCATTTGAAAATGCTACTACCATACGATATGATTTACCAGTCAAGGCAACAGTTAAAATTGCCCTTTTTGATGAGCAAGGTAAACCAATCAGGATTCTTGTTGTAGAAAATCAGGAGGCAGGGCAACATTCCACAGTTTGGAATGGTCTTAATGATGATGGTAATGCTGTGCCGACAGGTAATTATTTTTATATGATGCAGGCCGGGACATTCATGCAGATTAGGAAGTTGGTATATATTAACCTTAATGTTGAGTAAACTTTCTTACAATTTTGCCAGGAATCTTTAATACTTATGTGTCTTTCTAGGAAACTAGTCGCCGGTGCGGCACTATTAATAGTTATTACGGCAATATCTTCCGGGCAAAGTGTGGATTTTACATCTTCAAATTTACCCATCATTATAATTGATACATTCGGTGCCGAAATTCCCAATGAACCGAAAATTCCTGCCCATATGGGTATTATCGACCGTGGTGATGGGGAAGTCAATAATATTACTGATGACTGGTCAATAGAAGTCGATATTGGCATAGAAATTCGGGGAGTCACATCATCCACTTATCCAAAATTACAGTATGGAATTGAAACGCGCGATGGCGAAGGCAATAATTTAAATATTTCTCTTTTTGGTTTTCCGGAAGAGAACGACTGGATATTACATGCACCATACAGTGATAAATCGCTCATGCGCAATGCTTTTGTTTATAAGACCGTAAGGAGCACGGGAAGATATGCGAGTCAGTCAAAATATTTTGAATTAATTCTCAACGGAAGTTATGAGGGCGTTTATGTTTTATTTGAAAAAATAAAACGAGACCGGAATCGAGTGAATCTATTATCTCCTTCTGATTCTTCGGCTTCCGGCGGCTATTTGCTAGAGATGATGGTCACGGAATGAGTCACTCCCAATGAAATATTCTTCATAGGTCCCAGGTCCGGCAGGGCTTTTGTAATTCAGTACCCACGCACAGACGATCTTACTCAGGTACAGCGCTAATGGATCGAAACTTATATCTCTGATTTTGAAAATGTAATGTATGGTGATTCTTACTTAGATCCTGAGACGGGTATGCGCAATTTTATAGATATTCCATCCGCTGTAGATTTTATTCTAATAAACGAATTTGTCAAGAATACAGATGCGTTTTATTTCAGCACATTCATGTATAAGGACAATGACCAAAAACTTTTCCTGGGACCAGTCTGGGATTTCAATATTGCTCTTGGTAATCATTGGGGATTCAACGGAACTACCACAAACTGGATCGTAATTGGTAATGATTCGTTGCCATGGGTACCGCGCATAAAAAAAGATCCCGTTTTCTATTTTCATTTTCAGCAGCGTTGGGGACAGTTGCGCCCTAACCAGCTGAGTGATGAATCTGTGACTGTATATATTGACAATGTTTATTCACTGCTGGATGATGACGGCGGTGCCCAGGAAAGAAATTTCATTCGCTGGCCTATCCTGGGAGAGTACGTATCACCAAATAGATTACCA
>JAZGBQ010000146.1:0-27669 GCA_036476435.1 Fidelibacterota bacterium | reverse complement strand
TGCGCTGTTAGGGCAATAACAGGCATGCCACGCCATTTTTCTTCATTTCTGAGCTGCCGCACCAGATTTAATCCATCTTCATCCCCTTCAAGTGAAAGATCAAGAAGTATTAACCCAATTGGGTGTTCTTCAATAAGTGATTTTGCATTTGCAACAGATGTGGCAAACCAAATATTGTATTCGTTACGCAGGTAGAAATTTATTAATTGCTGGGAGTCCTTATCATCCTCAACAACTAAAATACCCCAGTTTTTATGTGTAGATGCTGCAGATATACCATCTTTTTGGCTGGATACACCGGATCGCCTGACCTCACTGATAACTATTTCGGTATATTCCGGAAATTTTAGCGTAAATATAGTACCTGCGTTTTTACGACTCGAGACCTGTATTGAAACGTCGTTCAAATCAAGGTATCGCTTCACCAGCGCCAGGCCAAGTCCCACCCCTTGATATTTCTTTGTGTAACCAGTACTTTCCTGCGAAAACACACCAAATAACTCATCCTGATATTTAGGCGACATGCCAATCCCGCTGTCCTGGACAGTCAATACGAATATATTTTCTTCCCTTTCAAGCTGAATATTAATATTTCCTGAATTGGTGTATTTTATCGCATTGTCAACAAGATTTGTAATCGCCTTCTCAATCGAATGTTCATCCATAAAAACATAAGCGCCCTTTATTGAGCTTTTAAAATTGAGTTTCAAGTTCTTCTTCTTCGCTCGCGGCGTAAACTCAACGACAATGGATTGAATAATCTCCAGCAGTTCTAAAGGTGTTTTCTTTAGTTTGAATGTATCAGCTTCGATCTGTGAAATATCCAGAATCTCATCCACCGTTCGCATAAGTCTTTTCCCACTGCGGCGGATAGTGCCAAAAAAGAATTGTTCATCACTGCCAATAGAATCCTTTAGTTCTGCCTCTACCAGTTCACTGAATCCCAGGATCGAATTTAGCGGGGTTCGTATCTCATGGGACATATTAGCGAGAAAAAGACTCTTAACCTGTTCGGATTTCTGGGCTTGATCTTTAGCCTCAATGAGTTTCATCTCTGTTTTTTTCAATTCAGTAATATCAGTGGCATAAAATTGTACTCGTTGAAGATCCGGAAGAGCATGGCCCGACCAGAGCAGGGTTTGACCATCGACCTGCACTTCGCTTGGTACAATGACCATATCATCTGACAGACTGTTTTTTATGACGGTTTTGCAATCCGGAGGGAGTATTTTATAAATATCCTCTATCGATAACTCCTTTGCTTTAAGTAATTGTTCCCCGGCGGGATTGACGTACGTTATCTCACCGTCAATATCCAGCTCTACAACCGGAGAAGGATTTTTTTGCGGAAACGTCGCCAGGCGCTCAATGGTCTTTTTTGCTTCCGTGCGTTCCAGCGCAAAGGCAATCTGTCCTGAAATCGATTCAAGGAGCTGTAAATCATCCTGGTGATAATGCTGCTCATCACTGTAACTCTGAACCACTATAGTCCCGATTATCTCACCGTTTATTATTAGCGGCGTTCCAAGCCAGACCTCCGGCAATGATCCAACTAATTTTGAATCCGCATCTTTTACAAGGCGATCAAGATCTTTGCGCTTTAATATTGCTGCTTTGCCCTGTTTGATCAACCAGGCTGTTACTGAATCTGATCTGCTTGCCTGTTCGATACTCGGGAAATAGTCGTCCTTTTCGTCTCTGTAATAGGGGAATGTTATCCGATCCCTCTCTTTATCATAGAGGGCAATATAGAAATTCTTTGCATCGATGATAGTACCCATCGCCTTGTGAATGCGTTCCAGTAACGCCGCCTGGCTTTCAGCGACATTCACAGCCTTGGAGATATCGTAAAGTGCTGTGATCACATTTTCGGCCCGCTTCAGATCAGTTATATCAATAATATACCCGATAAAGCCCTGTAATTTCCCCTTAGGGTCTTTTATGATTGTTGTATAGTCCGTAACCCACACAAAACGTCCATCCTTAGCTACCAGGCGGTAAGGGTCATGCCTGAAATGGGTCAAGTCACTGTTGATTGCGTTTCTTGCTTCTTCCAACACACGCTTCCGATCCTGGGAATGAATTATCTGTTTGTAAACAACCTCACCTGCCATGAGCTCACCAAAAGAATACCCCAGGACCTCCTGTACATTGGGAGATATGTATTCCAGCGGCTGGTCTGCCCTGACTGGCCATTTGACAACTATGACCGGGCCGCTGATAAACAGGTCTCTTTCTTTGATCAATTCTTCACTAAGATTCGAAAGTGCACTGGCTGCAAGTTTCCTCTCAGTGTTGTCCATGATGATCCCCACAACACCTTTGACTTCACCCTTGTCTGTAAACAGTGGAAAATAATTCTCAGTTGTGAATTCTATCGTTCCATCAACCATATTATACGGTACATTTTCACTGGTGGCTCTTTTTCCGGCCATTGCTTCCTGCATGGATCTGGCAACGCCAACATGCCTATACTGTGGGAATAGTTCCCAGGGCGTAATATTCTTGCCCACTATCTCTTCAGTAGAAATCTTTAATAAGCGTTGGGCAGCCATATTCACATAGGTGTAGCGATACTTCCTGTCCAGTACAACAATTCCATCACTCATGGATTCCAGAATATCTCTTTGTGACTGGAAATCAAGATTTTGGTCAATACTCAGTGAGTTAAGTGCAATATCTATAAAATGCTTCTTTTCTTCTTCCTTAAGAAGCAAAATTGATGAGCGTAGATCTTCCAATTCTCGAGTAAGCTTGGATACCTCTTTTTCTTTTTCACTCATAACTCAATACACTTATATAGTTTTTACATGACCTTGACAAGTGTTGTGAATGAACGCCTTTCAGAAACCGGGGAAATTATTGGCTCGGGATTGATATTTTTCTCGTTCAGTTGACTCTTATTTCCGTACCACTGTCCGTTCATTTATTAGTTCCATCCAGAGACAAATATTCAGCCAAAAGTGTTCTCAACATGTCAAGATTGTAAGGCTTAGTGAGGTAATTATTGAAGCCCGCTTCCAGCATCTCGTCAATAAATTCATCATTACTGTAAGCAGTTACAGCGAAGATCGGCAGGTGATTTAATTCTACCTTCTGACGCAGTCTTTCCACTAATTCAATTCCTGACATTCCCGTACCAAGATTTATATCGATAAGCATGCAATCAACATCGCATTCATCTATAATTTCCAGGGTCTTTTCTCCCGAAGCACTATCAACCATTTTCACACCCAGTTTTATCAGGAGAAATTCCATATACTTAAGACTCGCTGCGCTATCTTCAACTACCAGGGCAGTAATTTTTTTGTCGTTCAATGAGATCGCTTTAATGAATCTAAGAGACTTTTTCCTGGTCACAGTTTAAACCATAAACAGTTTATTCTAAAAGGCATTAACCACGTTTTGATTTTTTGTTTTCAGATATCGAACAGACCCTGTTGTCGCTTCCTGATTTAAGACCTAAGGCTTTATTTATCCTGTCAATGCAACCTAAATTCCGGCTGCAAAATTTACGGATTGCTGTCAATAACAAAAAAATTGAATCGATCAATAATGGCACATCATACTTTTCCACACGATAGTTTTATCCCTCGGCATATTGGTCCAAGCGCAGCGGACATCGCGGCGATGCTCAAGCTATTAAACCTGCCTTCGCTGGAAGCGCTGGTAAAGGAAACAATACCGGCCTCAATTCAAAGCGATAAACCTCTCAATATCCGCCGAACAGATACTAGTGAAAAAGAACTCATCGACGAACTTCGAACGATCGCAAATAAGAATAATGCCTTTCGCTCTTTTATCGGCCAGGGATATTACGGTACTATTACACCGTTTGTAATACTTCGTAACATTCTTGAAAATCCCGGATGGTATACTCAGTATACTCCCTACCAGGCAGAAATTTCCCAAGGCCGGTTGGAAGCTTTGCTCAATTTTCAGACCATGATCACAGACCTCACCGGTCTGAAGATTGCCAACGCTTCGCTTTTAGATGAAGGCACTGCTGCTGCAGAAGCTATGACCATGTTCTTTAGGGAAACAAAACTGCCGAAAAGAAACCGCTTCTTTGTTCACGACGGTTGCCACCCCCAGACAATTGATATACTCAAAACCCGCGCATTACCGCTGGGAATTGAATTGAAGATCGAGAAATTCAGGAATCTGATCCCCGATGACAAGAGTTTTGGTATATTGCTTCAATACCCGGCCAGTGACGGGGCTGTTTACGATTATTCTGACCTATGTGAAACAGCCCATAGCAATGGTACCTTCGTTGCTGTTGCCGCTGATATCATGAGCCTGGTTCTTCTCAAACCCCCAGGAGAATTTGGTGCCGATGTAGCCGTAGGAAACACCCAGCGATTCGGTGTTCCAATGGGATTTGGTGGTCCTCATGCAGCCTATTTCGCAACTCGCGATCAGTTCAAGCGTAAAATCCCCGGTAGAATAATCGGTGTGTCAGTTGACAGACATGGTCATAATGCGTTTCGAATGGCACTTCAAACCCGTGAACAGCATATTCGTCGGGAGAAGGCCACATCAAATATTTGTACGGCACAGGTACTATTGGCAATCATGGCCAGCATGTATGCTGTCTACCATGGGCCGGAACGTCTCAAACAAATTGCTAATAAAATTTATGGTCTTACAGACTTGCTGGGACGTAGTCTTATGGAAATAGGGTATGAAATCCTGAATACACATTATTTTGATACACTTAGAATTAAGACCAACCGACTATCTTCTCAAGAGATCACCAGTCGCGCTCGCAAAAATGACATCAATTTGCGATATTTTACTGATGAAACAATTGGTATCAGTATTGACGAGACAACTACCCTATCAGATATTCATGATCTTGTAAAGCTGTTCTCACCAGATATAAATGATGCAGATTCGACCCGGGTGTTTAACGGAAAATTTGGTAAGCAGAAGGATTATTCAGGGCCATTTTTGCGAACATCTTCCTTTTTGACGCATCCGATATTCAACAGCTACCATTCTGAAACAGAAATTCTGCGCTATATCCACCGTCTTGAGTCAAAGGATCTGGCCTTGAACACAAGCATGATCCCGCTGGGATCGTGTACGATGAAACTGAATGCAACTGCGGAAATGATACCTGTTACTTGGGGTGAATTATCCGATCAACATCCTTTTGCACCCGTTAGCCAGAGTAAAGGATACCAGCAAATTATCAATGATCTGGGAGATTGGTTGAAAGAGATTACGGGATTCCCAGCAATTTCCATGCAGCCAAATTCCGGTGCACAAGGAGAATATACCGGTTTAATGGTCATTCGGGCTTATCATCATGATCATGGTGATAATCATCGGAACATTTGCCTGATTCCAGCTTCAGCCCACGGGACCAACCCGGCCAGTTCCATAATGGCCGGAATGGATGTACTTGTCGTCAATTGTGATGACAACGGCAACGTTGATGTTAAGGATCTCAGGCAGAAAGCTGAAAGTAACAGTGATCGCTTGGCTGCGCTAATGGTAACCTATCCCTCCACCCATGGCGTTTTTGAAGAAGAAATTCAGTCAATTTGTGATATAATCCACGCAAACGGCGGTCTGGTATATATGGATGGGGCCAATCTGAACGCAATGGTGGGACTATGTCGTCCAGCCGAATTCGGTGCCGATGTAATTCACATTAATCTTCACAAGACCTTTAGCATTCCTCATGGTGGTGGCGGACCTGGCATGGGCCCAATTTGTACTACCGCCAGCCTTGCGCCATTTCTACCAAATCACCCAATGGCTTCGGTTGGTGGTGTCAAAGGGATCACAGCAGTGTCCAGCGCTCCCTGGGGCAGCGTCAGTATTCTACCCATTAGCTGGACTTATATCGCCCTTCTGAACGGCATCGGTCTTGCGTTTGCTTCCCAGATCGCTATTTTAAACGCAAATTACATGGCAACACGCCTGGGGCAAGAATTTCCTATATTATACAAGGGTCTGAATAACCGCGTGGCTCATGAATTCATCCTTGATCTGAGACAATTTCGAAAATCATCCGGGATTACGGATGAAGATGTGGCGAAAAGACTGATTGATTACGGATTTCATGCACCTACAATGTCATTCCCGGTTCCCGGAACACTTATGATCGAACCTACTGAAAGCGAATCAAAAGCAGAGCTGGACCGACTCTGCGAAGCGCTGATCAGCATCAAGCAAGAAATCACTGAAATTGCGGAAGGAAGAGCTGATCGTATAGATAATGTTTTGAAAAATGCTCCTCATACAGCAAAAGAGATCGCCAGTGAAAACTGGAAACATCCCTACTCACGTGAAACCGCCGCCTTTCCCGCACCCTGGACCAGAGACTATAAATTCTGGCCGTCCGTAGGGCGGGTTGACAATGCCTATGGGGACCGGAACCTTATATGCGTCTGCCCCCCAATTGAGGATTATGCTGATGGGGCTTAATGTTGGCTTTCGATCTTTACCTTAAGATCATCGAGTTCATTTGTCAGCAGTAAATACTGATCTTCCAATTCTTGTTCTTCTCTCAGGGCATTATAAAGAAATTCGTGATCGCTCGTTTTTTCAGAATGGGTCATTGATACTTTCAGCTGTGTGAGTTGTTTTTCAATATCTGCTAAAAGCCTGCCAATTTTATCAATTCTGTTCCTATCGAGTTTCCTTTGCTGAAAATGCCGGCGTTTCACCTGTTGATCCTGTCTAATGGGATGCGGGATCTCTGCCGGTTTTGTCTGTTGATCTGTGTACCCGGTTTCCTTTTTCCATTGATAGTAATCATAATTGCCCTGATACCATCTTATGCCACCATTGCCTACCTCACCGGTAATATGGGTCACCGTATTTAAGAAATGTCGATCGTGTGAAATACACACCAGTACGCCAGGATAGTCTTTAAGTGCTGTTTCGACGACATTCCGGGAAGCAATGTCCAGGTGATTGGTTGGCTCGTCAAGAAGCAGCAGGTGGGCTGGCTGTACTAACATCCTGGCCAGAGCCAGACGCGATTTCTCGCCTCCGGATAAAACGCCTACCTTTTTATTGATGTCGTCACCAACGAACCGGAAGCCCCCCAGATAATTTCTGATCTGACCAACAGCCCAACCTGACGCGACATTTTCAATTATCTCATAGACCGTCATATCAAAATCCAGTGAATCGGCCTGGTGCTGGGCAAAATATTCTTTTTTAATGTTCTGTCCCCAGGAAAGTTTACCATGCGATCGCGGTTCAACTCCTGCTAGCAACTTCAATAATGTGGACTTTCCCGATCCGTTTTCACCAACCAAGCCAATTTTCTCACCCCGCTGAATAACCAGATCCAAACCGCAATATACCAAGTTGTCACCGTAGGATTTATCCACACCTTTAAGGATGGCTACTTTTTGCACACCCCGCGACGGTTTTGGTATATTTACGCGGATGCCGACAGATTCCGGTTCCGGGGGTTCAATCTTTTCTAATTTCTCAAGCATCTTTATCCGGCTTTGCACCTGCCGTGCCTTTGATTCCTTGTAACGAAAACGTTCAATAAATCTCTGGATTTCAGTAATTTTTCGCTGTTGATTTCGGAAAGCTGCCTTTTGTTGTTCATTTCTAATATTCTTCTGGTTTCGGTATGAATTATAATTACCAGTGTAGAAATAGACCTGTCCTCGATCAATTTCCAGTATGTTATTTACTGTTCGATTTAAAAATTCCCGGTCATGACTAATAATTACCATACACCCTTGCCAGCCGGTTAAAAAATCCTCCAGCCAGATTGTCGCGTTAAGATCAAGATGATTGGTTGGTTCATCCAGCAATAGAACATCCGGTTGCTGCAAAAGTATCCCCGCAAGAACGACTCGCATTCGCCAACCCCCACTAAAAGTATCCATTACCTGATCAAACTGGTTCTTGGCAAACCCCATACCGCCCAGATGCTCTTTAGCTTTCTGTTCAAGGGTCCATCCTCCAATTTGTTCAAAATGTGCCTGTGTTTCTCCCAGCTGTTTCAACAGCCCCACATTATTGGGATCGGTTGCGATCTGACGAGATAATCCGGCCATTTTACCCTCTAACCGTTCAATATCAGGAAAGAGGTTTAGTACTTCTATCAAAATTGAATTCTTACTGCCGGGTATGACATCCTGTGGTAAATATCCCAACGTTAATCCTCGCTCAACCGTCACTTGTCCGCTGTCAGGTTGCTCGCTTCCGATAATCATCCGTAGCAAGGTAGTCTTCCCGGCTCCGTTCGGACCAACAAGTCCGATGCGATCCTTTCTTTTGATCAGCAACGATGCATCTTTAAAGAGAACCCGGTCAGGCAGGTCGCGGGCAATATTATCTAGCCTGATCATGTGAAATTTATTTTCATCGGTTTGATTTTAGTTTCATCTGGAGTGTATTGGTAGTCAAAAAAGTGGTCGGGAAAGATTTAGATCTGTTTAATTGATCTACATAATTCCTTTCACAGACAAAGTATTGTTCTCTATTATTTTAACAGGTCTAATTGTGTTCAGGTCGGTTTGGGATCCTTCTGAATATACTTTAATGTAATTATCCGTATGACCGGTAATTGTATTGTTATCCGATATTGCTTCGAACAGCACTTTTCTTGTTTGATGGAGGAACAAATCCTGGAAATAATGACGTTTTTCGTCCGATAATTGGTGCAGTCTCTTACTGCGAAGGGAACGCACGTCACGACTTACCCGCTCTTTAAAATTTAGTGCCAACGTATTTGGCCTTTCAGAATAGGAAAAGACGTGTAAATAAGAAATTTCCAAGTTTTTGAGAAAAGTATACGTTGCTTGAAAATCTTCCTCGGTTTCTGTTGGAAAACCGACGATAACATCAACGCCAATGCATGCTTGCGGCAATGTTTCTTTAATCTTTAAGACCATGTCAGAATAGTCTTCACGTTTGTAACGGCGGCGCATATCGCTTAAGACTTTATTTGATCCGGATTGTAATGGTATATGAAAATGAGGGACAAATTTTTGTGAGTTAGTCACCAAATTGATTATTTCATCCGTAAGCAGGTTAGGTTCGATAGAAGAAATACGGATTCGATCAATGCCCTCGATATCATCCAGCTCACACAAGAGCTGGAAGAATGTTTCACCGTACATTTTCCCAAAATCTCCCAGGTTCACTCCCGTGAGTACGATCTCACGAACAAGAGTGGCAGCAACTTTCTTTGCCGCCTTCATGGTACTGGCGATAGTATCACTGCGGCTGGATCCGCGAGCCAGGGGAATAGTACAGAAAGAACAGCTGTAATCACACCCATCCTGGATCTTCAAAAAAGCTCTGGTTCGTTCCCCTGCCGAGTAAGACGGAAAGAAATCATCGGTAGGTTCAATAGGTTTACTTATTACAATTGGATGTCGCTTTTTTTCAAATGTATCAAGGAGGTCTAATATTTTGAATTTCTCATTCATACCCAACACTGCATCAACGCCCGGAATTTGTACATTTTCCTCGGAACTAAGTTGGGCATAACAGCCCGTTAACGCTATGAATGCAGATGGTGCACGCCGCTGTATCTGCCGAACAATTTTACGACAATCTTTATCTGCATTTTCGGTAACTGTACACGTATTTATTATATAAATATCCGCTGGATCATGAAAATCCACCTGTGCGTATCCATGTGTTATAAAATCCCGAGCTATAGTGGCTGTCTCGGCGAAATTCAGCTTACACCCAAGTGTATGAAAAGCTACTCTTTTTGTCATCGTTCCCATGTTCAAAGCGTAATTCAGGTCGGGAATTTCGTCAAATTCACGTCAACGGTCAACCTTAGTAAAATTGTCTGGAATAAAGGGTTATTTGATGAATCATAGTGAAAACATGGCCGTTTTGTATATAATCCTGTTTGTAATAATCTATTTATATTTAAGGGCAAAAGGCCCCTCAATAGGGGGCCTTTTGCCCTTAGAAAACAGGTGTATTATATATTAAGAAAACCAAGGATCCCCAATTTGGTTCACACCTGTTGGCTGCCTGTTTTGACTACTGCGGCCGTTTTATCTCACCTTATAATCAAATATACCCTAATGTATCCGGAAGAATATAGCACCTAAAAATCAAATGTAAAGTGTTTATTATTAACAACTAATAGAACCTTCTTATCCTGTTTAATTCCTGACTTATAGCTATGATACTCTGCCTGTGGGTGTCGTTCATTTATTGTTAATTTCCCTGAAGGATTTCCATCAAAATACAATCAGACAATTTACAAAGGGGAGTAGGAGTATAATGATTAGGAATGTTTTCACTTTTTCTAAGATAATATCAATTATTCTCTTTGGTCTCGGCACAGCCGTCCTGGGTAATAGACCATCTGAAGCATTTTCGGTTGAAACGGTTCTAGATTTGAAGTACGTTTCCCAACCAAGCATAGATCCATCCGGAAAATATATTGCTTATACACTTTCAGTCCCCCGGTCTGCCGATGACAAACCAGGCAGATCTTTCAGCGAGATCTGGGTAGCGGATATCCTGACGGAAACTGTGCAACAGTATACTCGCAAGCCCGACAGTTCAGCCTCTTCATCCTGGACACCTGACGGATCCGCCATCACATTTTTATCCAAACGGAAAGATTTCCATAAACATAAGCAGATCTATTCAATTCCAGTGGATGGCGGTGAAGCAAGTCCCTTATTCCTCCATGCTGCCGGGGTTTCATCCTATCGCTGGTCTCCGGATGGTGAATATATTGCATTCCTTTCAAAAGATCCGAAAACGGATCAGGAGAAGGCTGCTAAAAAAACAGGCAGGGACTGGATCGTCTTCAATGAGAATTTAAAATTTACAAGACTCTGGGTCTACGACATCGCAGCCCAGAAAGCGCATCAGGTTTTTAAGTCGGATTTAAACATATGGAATTATACCTGGAACTCAAATAGTAGATCAATTGTCTTCCAAGCCACGGAAAAGGCAGAGACCGACCACTCCTACATGTTCCGACAAATCTACAGTGTATCGGTCAAGGGGGGTGTTCCCAGAAAAGTGTGCACCACAGAGGGGAAGCTCGGTTCAATGGACGTATCGCCAGATGGAAAAACACTTGCATTCCTGGGGGCAACCAGCATGAACGATCCCCTGTCTCAAAGTGTATTTTTAGTCCCGTTGAAGGGCGGGGATCCGGTAAATCTTACACCGGGAGCAGAGCAATCTTTTCACAAATGTCTATGGTTAGATGACAATAATTTACTTTTGCGAGCTGTTAATGGCACAAGTACCCGTCTTATAAAACTTAATATCAATAGCAGGGAGCGGGAGGCAACTGTTGAATCAGATCAAATTATTTATGACTTCACCGATGGTATATCAGGAAATGGTCTTGCAATCGTTGCCAACTCTGCTCAGCATCCAAATGAATTGTTTTTCCTTGCCCAGGGCACCACAACACTAAAACCTCTGACAAACCATAATAAAGCACTTGAAGCAGTGCAACTTACCCCGCAGGAGACGATCCATTGGTTTGCAGATGACAGCCTGAATATTGCTGGCGTACTGACCTACCCCGTTGATTATCGCGAAGGCAGACAATACCCGCTGCTCCTTCAGATTCATGGCGGACCGGAAGGTGTCAGTCTTGATGGTTGGACCACAACTACGTCAACGCCTATCCAGCTCCTAGCTCAAAATGGATTTTTGGTGCTTCAACCCAACTACCGCGGCAGTGGCGGGCGTGGCGTTGAATTCAGCAAGGCTGATCACGATGACTTGGGTGGGCTGGAATTTGATGATGTTCTGGCGGGTGTTGACTATCTTATCAACCAGGGTATGGTGGATCCTGACCGTTTGGGAACAGGTGGCTGGTCTTACGGAGGCTATCTCTCCGCCTGGGCCGCCACAAGACATAGCCATCGATTTAAGGCAGCCATGGTTGGAGCCGGGATAAGCAACTGGATATCATTTACCGGAACGACAGATATCCCAGTTGAGATGTCACTTGTTCACTGGAATTCATGGTGGTTTAATGAACCGCAATTGCATTGGGATCGCTCACCGCTGGCACACATTAACAAAGCTCAAACTCCGACGCTGGTTGTACACGGACAAAAGGATGATCGTGTCCATCCTGAGCAGGGGCTGGAGTTGTACCAGGCACTCCGAATTAAGGGTGTCGATACACGTCTCGTCCTATATCCACGTCAACCACATGGGCTCAAAGAACGTGCCCACCGACTTGATTATATGAATCGTCTGGTTGATTGGTTTAACAAGTATGTTAAATAAAACGAACACGGCCGCATAAACTTGAGAAGAAATCATATAAAGAGATACGTTTGACTGGTTGGACCACCCACTGAATCCACCTTTGCAATTTTGGAATATGTTCGGTTATCAAAGGACAATTGTTGCAATCTTCACATTTTTTGCTGTAATTCTGTTCAGCGGATGCGTTGAGAACCTTATTTCAATCCATATCCTCCCAGACGGTACGCCATCAATTGAATTTACCTCGCGGGGAGATTCCACCGACATTTTTGACAATGATTTTTCTCATCCACCGCCTGGCTTGCCTTGGTCCTTGAACGTGTATAACGAACTTGTGGATGATTCAGTTGTCTGGATCAAAGAAACGTCCGGATATCTTACAAATCCAGCCGATACTGTTTATCTTTCAAGCGCTCCTGGTCGGCTCAATCACTTTTTCACGATTACAATGTCAACCGGCTTATTTGCTACAAGATATAATCTTAATTATACTTTTGAAGGTCGCCGAGTATACCAAAAATACCCATTATTGGGCCGCGAAATACTCAATGATTTCCAAGGAGATTCCACTATTTGGCTTCCTGAAGTTCTGAATTATGTGCTTGGCAAAGCTCTTAATGATATGGCCGGACTGCCCTCCACTAATTACAGTGAGAATTTTTTAGAGCATCTGGAAAACCACTTTAAAAATTATTTCTCAAGGATACAATACAGTCAACAATCCGAGGAACTCTCGCATAATACCAGGTCAATTATCATTGATGCCCTTCAGCCTTTTCAATCCAGGTTGACGCCGGGTTTTACAGACACATTGTTACAGGCTGTATATCCTTATGAGCGAGAATTTGAAACGACCATTAATTTATATGATGATCATTTTAGAGTGCTGGCAATGCTTCCCGGGACAATGACAACAACCAATGCTGATTCGGTCCTGACAGATACATTAATTTGGAATTTCTCAGTTGGTGAAGTATTGAATGACGATCTGGTCATTCAGGCGTCCTCGGTTATGTACTTTCAAACTCGCGTTCAAAAGTTGGCTTTAGGTATAATAATATTAATTAGTCTTACCGTTTTTATTACCAGTTTTTGGAAAAAGAAAAGGCTGTAAGGATCGCTTTTACTTTTTTCAATTCTGCAAAAATAACGTCTTGCTGTACTTTGATCTAGTCTTAAATTGCCCTCGTAGGTTTCAACATTTGCAGGCCGCTAAACATAATTTTATACTCCGGTGAATATACTCTCAGGCGTCATTTTTTATTAAATTGCTGTAACTTCTTTTATGAAAAAATTTGAGAATAACTCTGCAGCATTGAATCTTATCCGTAGCGATTTCATCGGTCTGGATACAAAATATATTCAAGCTGACGGAGAAAAAACTCAGCGAATTTATCTAGACTCAACTGCATCAACACTAATGATGGGTGCTGCACATGACGCTGTAGAGGAATTCTATAAGCACTATGCCAATACTCACAGCCTGCTGCATTTTTCAGCAAAGATTGCCACATTAGAATATCGGCGTGCCCATCAGCGTATTCTCTCTTTTTTAAACGCTGATCCTGACACCTATGCGTGTTTTTTCACAGGCAGCGGGGCAACTGCGGGGATTAACCGCCTGGCTCGAACATTTCGTAATTATCGAACTGATCGAAACATTGCTCTTGTGTCACTAATGGAACATCACTCCAATGATTTGCCGCACCGAAAACATGCTCAAAATGTCATCCATATTCCGTTAAACGACCACGATGGCAATCCCGGCTGCATCGACATTGACATTCTCGAGAAAGAATTAAAGAATAACCAGGGCCGAGTGAATTACGTTGCCATGACCGGTGTCAGCAATGTGACCGGTATAATTAATCCCATCTATGACATAGCAGAGCTGGCACATAAATATGGTGTTCTGATCATGGTAGATGGCGCACAGATGGCGGCTCACATGCCAGTTAAAGTCAGTGGACACAAGAACCCGGCTCGTAATCTGGATGCCTTTGTTTTTTCCGGGCATAAGACCTATGTGCCCGGGTCTCCAGGTGTAGTAATCTGTCGAAAAGATATTTTACAGACCATGGAACCGGAAGAAGTTGGGGGCGGAATGGTGGATCGGGTCAACGTTGGGTACTATACCATTCTCAATTCTTTTCCAGAACGTGAAGAGGCAGGAACACCTAATATCCCCGGTGCGATCGGATTATCTGCAGCTATAGAGGTCCTTAATCGCATTGGCATGGAAACCATTTACGAAGACGAGACCGAATTGATCAATTTTTCACTCGAGCAAATAAAAAATATACCCGATGTTGTTATATACGGAGTAACCGATAACAAAATCTGCCCAAGAGCTGCTTCCATATCATTCAATATCAAAGGAATGGATCACGGATTGACAGCTGCCATCCTTAATGATTATTTCAACATTGCGGTAAGAAATGCTTGTTTCTGTGCCCACCCTTATGTGAGAAACATGATAGCAGGTAGCCATGTTAATCCGACCTCAAGTTTCGAGGAAGATGAATACGATCCAACTTTCAGGCTTAAAACAGGGATGGTTCGGGCCTCATTTGGAATTTACAGTACCCTCGAGGACATTGAGGCACTTGTTACCGCACTCAAAAAGATCGTTGCGGATCGGGATAAGTACATTTCAAATTATAAGATCGATCTGGATGTAAAACTGGATAGTAATTATATTCACAAAACTTTCATATCAGATGTCTACAATGAATTTTCTGTAAACGATTTTATTGATCAATATTTCTCGGAATAAATAGTAATCCTCGCCCGTTTACTATTTGTATTAATGAAATAAAATGAAATGGATGTGAAAACTCAAATTGATCTACTACGCCGGAAAATTGAAGATCATAACTATCATTACTATGTTCTAAATGATCCTATCATCTCTGATTCTGAATATGATCTGCTGTTAAGGGATTTGGAGCATCTGGAATCCGAAAACCCCGATCTTATTACTCCCGAGTCTCCTTCCCAGCGTATTGGTGCCGCCCCGGTAACTGAATTCGGAACCATTACACATACACTTCCCATGTTGTCATTGGCCAACGCAATGACCTCCGATGAGCTTATAGCTTTCGATGGACGTGTTCATAAGGGTCTGGAAAACAATGCCGATCCTGACTATATTGCTGAACCCAAACTCGATGGACTTGGCGTCGAGTTGATTTACAGGTCGGGGATCTTCACAGCTGGTTCCACCAGGGGTGATGGAACTACCGGAGAAAACATTACTCATAACCTGCGCACTATTCGTTCCATTCCCCTGAAACTCCGGGACAAAGAAATACGTATACCTGATATTCTAGAGGTTCGTGGAGAGGTTTACATGGATAAGTTGGGATTTCAAAAACTCAATGAAGAGCGTGAAAGCCGAAATGAATCAGTTTTCGCCAATCCCCGGAATGCCGCTGCAGGTAGCTTACGTCAACTGGATACATCAGTTACAGCTGCTCGCCCCTTGGGCATATTCTGTTATGAAGCCGGACTGATCGAAGGTATAACTTTTGAAACTCACACCGAATTCTTATCTGCCTTGAAATCATGGGGTCTCCCCGTCAACCCGCTCATTAAGGCAGTAATAGGTGCTGATCAGATAGTCGCTTATCACCAATTAATGGAAGCACAGCGTGACGAGCTGTCTTATGAGATTGACGGGACTGTTTTCAAATTAAACCGCATTGAAGACCGCATCCGACTTGGCGAACGAAGCCGATCACCACGCTGGGCCATTGCTGGAAAATTCAAGGCAAAACAGGCGACTTCGATTGTGACCGATATAGAGGTTCAGGTAGGCAGAACCGGGGCTCTTACCCCGGTTGCAAGACTGGAACCGGTGCCGGTCTCCGGTGTCATTGTGACCAACGCTACCTTACACAATCAGGATGAGATCGACCGAAAGGATATCCGCATTGGTGACATGGTACTAATCGAACGGGCCGGGGATGTCATTCCAAAAATAGTCAAGGTCATTCTGGAAAAACGCCCGGTGAAAACAATTCCTTATCGATTGCCTGATTCTTGCCCGGTATGCGGTCATGCTGTTTTTAGACCGGAAGGTGAAGCTGTAGCCCGTTGCCAGAATCTTTCATGTCCTGCACAGATAAAAGGGCGAATCGAACATTTTGTTTCAAAAGGAGCGATGAATATCGATGGGCTGGGTACAAAACTCACCAGTCAACTGGTTGAATCCGGTTTAATTGATACTGTCGACAAAATATTTCAACTCACCCTTGATGATATTGCGGGATTAGATCGAATGGCCGAGAAATCCGCTACGAACATCATGGAAGCCATTAATAATTCAAAGACTGCAATGTTTTCACGTTTTGTTTTTGCACTGGGAATCCGCAATGTTGGCGAGCACATATCCCGCGTACTTGAGCAGCATTATAAGGATGATCTTAACAGGTTCATAAATGCGTCACGTGAAGAGCTTGAGGCTTTGGAAGAGATCGGACCAATTGCAGCCGATGCCATTATACGCTTCTGGCAGGATGAATCCAATCGCAGTATCGTCAACGCCTGCCTAAAAAATGGAGTAATTATTTCTTCTGCTGCAAGCATTGAAAAATCTGGTTTATTAGCCGGCAAATCCTTTGTATTTACCGGTTCTCTTCAACAACTCACAAGGAAAAAAGCCAGTGAAATGGTAGTGCGTCTGGGTGCTCGTGCGAGTTCTTCCGTGAGTAAAAATACTGACTATTTAGTGGCCGGGACCGGTGCCGGATCAAAAAAACAAAGAGCGGAAGAACTGCAGATTACCATCCTTTCGGAAGATGATTTTTTAAAACTTGTGGAAGGTGGCTAGTTCGTCCGAATTCATTCATCGCTAAACAACGTAACTAACCAAGAACATCCACGTCACGATTCCTTCTCCCTGTATTACTATTTTCTTTTTAAGATACAAATTGGCAGGTGAACCTGTTATTTTATCAATTCTTATCCTCTGCATTACAAATTTATGTAAATTGGCAGACTCGCATTTAAGGATGAAAGCTTATGATGAAAATTGAAAACATTATTGATGATATCGTCCTGATTGCTCTGAGCAATCATGAACCGCTGGCAGAGCTGGGTTTAACGCAGAAAGCAATGTATGCAAAGGTATTGGGCTATGATGAATTCGGCCTGTGGATCGAATATCCAAAGTTCAGGATCCCTAAACCGTCTAAAAAGAAAACCAAAAAAGTCACCACACAGGCAGTGACCGGTACCCTGCTTATACCTTGGGGGTTTATCGTATCCGTCGTTCATTTTCCAGGTGTAGATGGCTTTGATCTTCCTGATCCTCTGGAAAATCATATCGGCTTCGAAGTGGAATAATATCAGTGGCAATCCCAGCTATCCAGATCAAAGATTTGGTAAAAACTTATGATAAGGATGTCGCCCTCAGAGGTGTTGACATATCAATTCGGGAAGGGCAAT
Organism: Fidelibacterota bacterium; assembly: GCA_036476435.1. GTDB lineage: Bacteria > Fidelibacterota > Marinisomatia > Marinisomatales > JAHJCW01 > JAZGBQ01. Next base: position 9,996 of record JAZGBQ010000146.1, on the reverse strand, counting down.
TTTTCGGCCTTTTAGGTCCTAACGGTGCAGGGAAAACAACAACTATTAATATTCTGACAGGACTTGTCCGGAAAGATTCCGGTACGACGGAGATTTTTGGTCGCGATACAATTCGAGATTTCAGGTACACCCGTTCCCAAATTGGAATTTCGGCACAGGAAATATCTCTCGACTGGTTTTTTTCGGTTGAACGCCTGCTTTCGTTTCAAGCCGGGTATTACGGAATTTCTAAAAAAAGGGCACAGCCGCGGATAGAATTACTTTTAAAAAAATTGGGATTGGTAGAAAAGCGAAAAGCAAAACTTCGCCAATTATCCGGAGGAATGAAGCGGCGTTACCAGCTTGCCAAAGCACTAATACATGATCCTAACATCCTTATTCTCGACGAACCAACCGCAGGTGTGGATGTTGAGCTGCGCCACGAACTTTGGGAATACCTCGGGCAAATGCATAAGGAAGGCAAAACCATTCTATTAACAACTCATTATATTGAAGAGGCTGAGTTGCTTTGTGACAAGGTAGCAATAATTGATAAAGGCAAAATTATTACAGAAGGTTCGCCGGAAGAACTTACTCGTCAGCTGGGGAAAGCTGGTATCACCATTCAGTTGTCCGGTTGGAAAGAAGAGATCAACACGCTGCTCAATGAATTTCATTACACACATTCCAATGGCCGCTTGCATTTCACCGTACGGGATCCGGAAGAGGATATGCCGCGAATCATCAAAATACTTTCTCAAGAAGGTTGTCACATTCAGCATGTGGATACGGAAAAATCGTCGCTTGAGGATGTCTTTCTGAACCTGACTGGAAAAGGTATTGACGAAACGGGAGAGAAATAATGAACTGGATCGGATTTTTTACTCTTATCCGACGCGAGGTCGGTCGTTTCTTCGCAGTCTACCGTCAAACAGTTATCCCTGGGCTGATTTCCACCACACTGTATATCCTGGTTTTTGGATTCACCCTTCAGCAAAGAATATCAGAAATAGCTGGTGTTCCTTATACGCTGTTTATTCTTCCCGGGCTGATCATGATGAATACGCTTACAAATGCCAGTGCCAATACATCCTCGTCTATGCTGCAGATGAAGCTTTTACAACAATTACCCGATATTCTCACAGCCCCTTTATCCAGTTTTGAGATATCCCTCGCTTATATCATTGGCGGAACGGTTCGGGGGACAGTAAACGGTATTCTGGTTATGATTCTTGGTTGGGTTATCATCGATATGCCCATTCAATCCCCATTTATGACCGTTGGCTTTATCATACTGGTCTCCTGGACATTCTCGGCAATGGGTCTTTTCCTTGGACAACTTGCAGACACTTGGGATCAGTTGGCAATGATGCAAAATTTTTTCCTGACTCCTTTGAGCTTCCTCGGCGGTATCTTTTACTCTATCCATATGTTGCCGGAATGGGCTCAAAATATTAGCTTTTTCAATCCCATTTATCACATGATAAACGGTCTTAGATTTACTATTCTGGGGGTCTCTGATTCTGCCCCGTCAACCAGCTTTATCATGGCATTTATAATGACATTAATATTCACAGCCATGAGTATTGCATTAATGCACAGCGGGAAAAAGATCAAATTATAGAAGAAATTCCCCGGTCAGCGGGGAATAAAAGCTAAAATCGTCGATGGGAATTTATCGGTGATGGCGATAAAACCTAGTTCATCAATACGCACCAGACCCTCCCAATTTCGTGATTCATTTGCCAGTAATTCCATTTGAATGGGCGGTTGTTGGGTGACGATAATCTCGCCCCGGTTATACCGCAACTCGATCAGTCGCTCAACTGCTTTCCGTTCTCGGTGGGTCTTTCCTGGTGGATACAAGTTAAAAATCCAATCTTCCGCTGGCATAAGAAGATCTTCATCTCCTGGCCAGAAATAGTTGATCACCCAAAACCGCCCCAGGCTGTCAGCTAACGTTGCATCTGTGATCCGATATTCAATTACAGGGAAGGGAATACTCGCCAGGAAATCCATTGTCAGGGAATAAGCCGGGACGATGGGGGTAGGATTAACATTAGCCCCATTAGCCTCGAATAAAGGGATAACCATACCGCCGTATACAACAAGTGACTCGTATGAAATATTATTCAAGTTGACCGGGGGATCGATCTTTACAAGGGAGTTATCATCGGTCTTGATGTTGTTGGTACTGAGATCGACTTCACCCCTCAGGATATATGCTGACATTTTCTTTTTGTGCCTCGCCTCAATAGTGAAGATGACCTGACTATCATACGCTGAGACAGCTTCAAATCCGTCGTAACCCGGTATCAAGCTTTCCATATCAGGAAGTTCCAGTGTCATTCTACCCGGTGTGATGGGTTCTGAAGCATCGATAGCAATGTTACGCAGTAGTTCCTCCTTGGGTATGGAATAAACAAAACCCTGGGGTACCTCCGGTAAAAGTATCAACTGATCACCGATCCACGTCAAGCCGGAAATCTCTTCCTCGGGATTAGCCGCCGAGCCAGATAGTCGAATTGGCCGCACCATGGTTTCCTGTGCAAACAACGGCTGCATGGTTAAGGTTACAATAAGAATTAGGCCGGTGGTTTTCATAAATGCGCTAGTATATTCGCATTGACAATTTACTTAGATTGTTCAGATGACCCATGACATACCTTAGTAAATCAAGGGAAAACATGGTGGAACAGCAAATTCACCGGCGTGGCATCAAGGACACCCGAGTTTTGGATGCACTCCGATCTGTGCCACGTCATAAGTTTGTAGCTCCCGGGCAGGAAGAATTGGCCTATATGGACGGCCCTTTACCCATCGGTCATGACCAAACGATCAGCCAACCCTACATTGTCGCATTCATGACTGCTGCTCTGCAAATCGCAGACACCCATCGCGCATTAGAGATTGGGACTGGCTGTGGATACCAGGCCGCAGTGTTATCTATTCTTGCTAAGGAAGTGGTAACACTGGAACGCATCCCCAAACTGATGCAGTCTGCAAAGGCGCGACTCCGAAAATTGGGTTACGCCAATGTAAAGGTAATACACACAGACGGTTCGCAAGGGTGGGACGCAGGCGCCCCATATGACCGCATCATAGGTACGGCCGCCGCGAGAATAATCCCGGAAGCTTTACTGGAACAACTTGCTCCTTCCGGTCGTATGATTCTTCCTGTTGGAGAAATTCTTTTGAGTCAATATCTTTACATTATCACAAAATCATCGCAAGGAGTAATCCATACCAAGCGTTCACTTGCTGTTCGTTTTGTACCGATGATCGACTATTGATGAAAGGGCTAACGTTTTTCATTATTTTGGGAATTCTCTTGAGTATTCTGATCAATGGACAGTCTATGTCAAAGTCAAAAATAAAAGCACCTGAGTTTCCCGAATACGCCGATTGGTTGAATACGGATCGGGCTTATCGACTGTCAGATTTCCAGGGGAAATTTGTGCTCCTGGATTTCTGGACGTATTGTTGTATTAATTGCATGCATATTTTACCTGACCTTAAGGAATTGGAGGATAGATACTCCGAGGAACTGGTTGTCATCGGCGTTCACTCGCCAAAATTCACCGGTGAACGTGAAACAGAAAATATTCACCAGGCTATTCTTCGTTATGAGATTGAACATCCGGTGATTAGCGACTACCAATTTTCCCTTTGGAAACATTATGGTGTAAGAGCCTGGCCGACGACCGTCCTCGTTGACCCCCAGGGATATGTGGTCGTTGCTGATACAAATAATCATTTGATTCGTGTCGTCGATACGACAACGCGGGAAACTTCTACATTGCAAATTTACCACTGACCATACAATTTTTTTTAGAATGCAAAGAATTTCGCACCATATATCAGAGCACGTTTATCTAATCATTGTAGTTGTCATGATGTTCAGTATCTCAGGATGTCAAAAGCAAACTGCCTTATCTATTAATATCGCCAATGCCGCTAAAATAAAGGAAAGGATTGCTGCTCATCAGGGAGAACAAGCCGTACTTGTGAATTTTTGGGCTACCTGGTGCCAGCCCTGTGTTGAAGAATTTCCCATGATTACTGATCTTGCGGCTCAATATGAACCGGAAGGGCTAAAGGTCTATTTTGTCAGTGTTGATTTTATCGATAATCTTGATGGTGTTAAAGCATTCCTATCGCAAATGGGCGTCCATGAACCTTCCTACATAAAACCGGATGGAAATGACAATGCATTCATTGATGGTATTCATAAAGATTGGAGTGGTGCCATTCCGTTTACTATAATTTTTTCCAAGACATCCGGAAAAGTCGAGAGTTACTGGGAGGGAGTAGCAGAGCGTGAACAATTTCAACAGGCCATCATCGCAGCGTTAAATTCATAATAGAACAATACAGGAGCAACTATGAAAAATATGTCCTCCAGTTATCCATTTATGATCTTGATCACTATTTTCAGCGTAATTACAGCTGAAGAGCTACCTATCGGATCTCCAATTCCTCTGGCAGACGAGATTCTTTTTGACGCTGTCAGTGGTGAGACCATTACCTTGAACAACAGCCGGGGTTCGGAGGGATTACTGGTTATTTTCTCCTGCAATACCTGCCCGTGGGTGATTCGCTGGCAGGATCGTTATGTTTCTATCACTGAGGCCTATGAATCAAGAGGTATAGGAGTGGTCGCTCTGAATCCCAACGCCGCCTGGCGTGACGGTGAGGAAAGTCCGGAAGTTATGCAGGCTCATGCCAAAAAGTATGGGTACAATTTTCCATATGCTGTAGATGAGGATTCGAAACTTGCCAGTGCCTTCGGCGCCACTCGTACTCCTCATATTTACCTTTTTAACAAAACCGGTATTCTCGTCTACCGCGGCGCGATCGATGATAATGCCCGCGATGCTAAAGCAGTGAAGCAGCCTTACCTCACTAACGCGCTGGATGCGTTACTCACTAGTGAAGTAATTAGCGCAACAGAGACGAAAGCTTTTGGGTGCACCATCAAATTCCCAAAAATATCCAGTTAAAATTCCATATCACATACATACCGCGGGTAGCAATAGAAATCAAGGCTTCGATCTCGGCAGCTTTCTGGCCCTCAGAGATAGTAATTACCGGCCCTCCTGTCTTACCCTAACCTGATTTTCAAATTGGTATTATAGGAAGGAAAGAGGAGTGTTCCGTTTATATCAGTCCTGGTTTTTCAGAAAGTATGATTTTATCAATCCTCCGTCCTCTTTCTTAGTCCACACTGAATAACCTTTTGACTTTAACAGATCAATGCCAGGTGCTGGTAAGAAGGTGGTGATAAGCTCAATTATATCCCCCTTTTTAACATTTCTGGCTTCCCTTAAAATTGCGACCAGGGTCATTTCATCAGGGTCTTTTAACTTAGATTCATTGACAGACACAGAAATATTATTTACGGAAAACCAGTTCGGTTCATCAGAGCAATAATCCTCTTCATTAAACGTTTCATCTGACCTGGGCTGACCGACAGCTTCTCTTAGTTTATCTAGCAGTTCATTTAGTGGAATATTTCCCACTGACGAAACATGTTTGAGCGAAGCAACCTTAGCCACGGATTTTTTCAAAAACGGATTCTTCAGTTTCTTGAATGGCGGAGCAAAACTGATCAGTTTTTCTTCCAGTTCCGGGTAGCTTTCCAGCAAATCATACACGCTTGTGGATGGACTAATTTCGATTTTTTCCTTTACCATTAAGATTTCCCTCTATTAACAGAATATTAACCGCAAAGCGTCTAATGCACAATGTGAAATATGAAATGTAAAATTAAAATGGGTTGATGAGTGCCAGGCGAGCATATTGCCGAGGTGTTAGTCGATCCCGCCACTCGTCTACGGTCTGGCCTTCACCAAAAGCAAAGTGGAGCAGGGGCAGGTTGACGATCTGGAGAGCAACCTTAAGTTCATACCCGGCTGTGACGATCCAGGCGTCTCCAACCTGTTTTCCTGCGTTCCAGACATTCCCGAAATCCGTGAACAATGCACCTGAAACAGAACCCAGAGTGAATCCAAGAATGTTAACTGGCAATCTTGACAGGAGTGGAAGCCGAATCTCTACTGATCCAAAGACCAACCTGTCACCCAGCCGTACGCCATCCCAACCGCGTGGATTATGGCTCTCTGGTATAGCAATGATGCTCAGGTCTATATTTCCAAGGGCATAATAAACGGGGAGATCACGGGTTAATCCCAGTGAATCCTGGGCTGGTGGTTTGCCTGTCATCACCTGTGTTTTTACCCTCCCGAACAAAGTCAGTGGCCCAATGAGTTCTTGATTCCCAAATCCCTCCAGACTAAAACGTGTGTATGAGAAATCACCATATATTTCACTTTTAGCGATATCAACCGAGCTTTGCAGCCCGAACCCTTGTGTCGGTAAGGATACATTATTTTTGTGGGGGCGGCGGCTTAACCAGCGGTAACGCAGTGATACGATCCCTTCGTTTCCTTCCTCCGGGATTGGCAGATCATGATACTCCCCCGGCAAACGGGGTATGAATTCACCCGATTTTGCATCCAGGCTATCTGAAGGAAGGATCACATTCCTGTAATGAGCTGACAGCGATGCTGTGACCATATGGGATGAATGCAGCGCGTTGCCTAAATTGAACGGCAGCATGCCCATCCATTGAATACCGTCGAGCGATTCAAACAAACCGCTCAGGCTGCGATCATAGGGGCGAAAATTCCATCGCATATTCCGATATAAATTAACCGACCATAGTATTCTGCTGCGGGCATTAACATAGTTCGCAAAATACCAGGGATCACTTGAGCCATCCCAGGCAGTCCCTCCACCTATCTGAAAAATATCCTTTCCAAGTGCGTCAACCCAAACTGTAAAACCGAAAATTCCACTGCCGTCAAGATATGGGAAAGCCAGACTGGTTAAATGCTTCAAATGAGAAAGCGGAGAATAATGATGTTTCCCAAGTATCTCCGTTTTTATGCTTGGATCGACCAATGGCAATAAGGTATCCGGCTGAATTTTCATCCATCGCAAATAGGACTCACGTATAGATACGGGCTGCGTTACAGGTGTACGAAAAGGATTAACCTGTACGATCCTTACTGAATCGACATCCGGCAGCGTACTTGCCAGGATGGAATTACCTTTGGGTGTCCACTGCCGTGCCCAAACAGCGTCGGCCACATCTGTTATCGGTACAGCGTGACCATCGGCGATATTAAGTGTGCTCAGGTTAGGAGTTAACCCGGCTCCGACGTGCGATGTATAAGTAATATGTTCCCCGTTCGGGTGCCATACGGGATAATATTCTAAGGCAGGGTCATCTGTGAGACGTGATTCCTCTCCCGACTTCACATCGATCAAATAAATATCGGTGTTACCCTGGGGGCTTGATTTGGCAAAAGCGATGTGCTTGCCATCAGGGGAAAACCGGGGGGTTAAAATTTGAGTGTCATGAGGATAATCGGTTAGTCGTTCCATATCTCTATCTTCAGGATTGATCAAGAATAAATTAGACGTATTATTAGAGTGGGCGACATAGACTATCCGACTGCCGTCTGGAGACCAATTTGGATGAGCAGCGCGCTGAGAAAAAGTTAACCACTGCGCTTTTCCTGTTTTTAGGTCAAACAACCGCAAATCCCATACCATTGATTGGTTATCTCCAAAGTGGTATTTTGTATAGACCAGCTGATTGCCATCTGAAGACCAGTCCAGGATGGAATGAATTCGTCCGGAATCGATCTCTTTAAGCTTCCACTTATATTTATCCTTCTTCGGAAAATTTTCTGGGCGGGATGTGTTCTTTTTCCGCTTTTTCACAGCTTTTATTGTATCAAGTTTGCCAACATATAAAGAGCCGTCCAGTTGATCTTTATCCTTGAGTCCAGCTATGGCAATATTCAAACTATCCGAAGAAAGTTGAAATCCTAAAACGGATGAAACGGGGAACGTAGATGTTTTGCCAACCTCCTCAATTCGTTCTTTCTGCGATCGGTAACCGTAATAATATGTATTCATCTGCCTTCGCCAATCTTCTTCAAAACGTTTAAGCGATATCCCCCCGGTAGACTTTTTGAACGCTTTTTTAAATTTAAACAGTTTTAAACCAGTTCGCTCATGCATCAGTTTCACCAGGGCTGAATCACCGAAACGATCTGCAAAATAGAGCATTTTCGAAAATCCCTGATAATGCGACTCCATTTTATCCATTGAATTTTTTAGCACATGCTGCTTGTGTACCAGATCCGCTCGATAAGGCCGCCATATCTCGGTGAAATATTCAGCAGTACCCTCGATGAACCAGCCGGGCGTCCCTGATACCAGAAGACTCCAGGGTTCAGGAATCCAGGTCTTTAAGGCATGGAATTGAAAGATGTGCTGCAGTTCATGACTCACAACCTGGTTCAGCCATTTACGGTTTTCCAACCAGATGATGGCGTCGTTCTGATCCACCCATATGAAAGTAGTGTAGGTCCAAAGGGCATACCCGTTCATAATCTCATCTTCATTAGTGAAAATAATATCAATCGCCGGGATGGTATCCAGTCCAACCTGTTTTAGCAAGATCGGCCAGGACTGTTCTGCGATTGCCGCTCCTTTCCGTGCGATCTCCTCAATCCCCTGGTGGTAATGAATATTGAAGTGGAGGGTATGCAGTGTCTGCCATTCTAACTCAGGGTGTGTTCGCATGGTAACCTGCCAGGTTCCCTGAGCAAATATAAATCCTGAAAAAACAATTATAATGATGACAATGTTTATAAATAGCGTATTTACTCTATTCCAGAAACACGCACTTGTTCTTGATACTCTGCTGATCATTAGAGTTTTTCAGCTGTTACCAAAGTCACTGTACCAAATGTAAGATTCTTTATTTTAATATTCTCAAAATTTGCTTCTGACAGCATAGCTATTATTTTATCGCGGGTAAGAAAATATTCCACTGACTCAGGTAAATAGCGGTATGCGCTGGATTTCGAGAACAATGCTGCGATGGCGGGTAATATTTTTCTGAAATACCAACTATAAATCTTTCCGAACAACCACAAGCGTGATTCGGAGAATTCCAACAACAGTAATCTGCCACCAGGTTTTAGAACACGGTAAAATTCATTTATAGCCACTTGATAGTGTCCAATATTTCTAAATCCGAATGCGATCGTAAGTGCGGCAAAGCGCCCCTCTTGAAATGGAAGATTTTCACCATCACCCTGAACAACCATTATATTGCGGTATCCTCTGGCGCTGGCTTTTGTTTTATTAATGCGTGTCATCTGAAAGGCATAATCAAGGCTTATCACCACTGCATCCGGTTTTGATTTCACAATTCGGAGACCAACAGCGCCCGTTCCTGAAGCAACGTCTAAAATTAGCCCGGTTATTACTTCCGGCAGTGATTTTACAAGACTCCGGCGCCATACGAAATCCAGTCCGAAACTCAGCAAGTGGTTCAAAAAATCATATCGAGTGGATATTTCATCAAACATACCACGGACAAATTTTTTCTTGTCCTCACCGACGTGGGAGAATTCAGGCAATTTCAAGCCCCAATTTCTTGATCTCCGTTTTCAACTGATCCGCAGATTCGTAGATCACAGCTTGAAATCCCAGTTTTCTCGCCTGGTCAACGTTGTCCGACCGATCATCAATAAAGAGCGACTCAGATGGATTAGCATCTGCCTGTTCTAAGGCTGTGGCAAAGATTTCCGGTTCCGGCTTCCTTGATCCGGAGTGATATGAATACACAGTGCCCGTCACATATTCAAAAAAAGAAAAACGTTTACTCTCTTCCTGTATGTGACGCGGGTTTGTGTTGGAAATAATCCAAATCGGCATGTGCCTGGACAAATCTTTCAGGATGTCTACTGCGTCAGTCTCATTTCCTACTAGAAGACTCCAGCCCCTCCAAAAATTCATTTCATTCAGTTGATTCGGTTGTGGCAAAGCCTTTTTCAGTGCTTGAAAAAACTCTAAATCAGTGATTTTACCGCGCTCGTAATCATTATGTGCGAATTCGGGAAAGGATGCTTCTATTATGTCTCTCGA
>JAZGBQ010000145.1:0-8529 GCA_036476435.1 Fidelibacterota bacterium | reverse complement strand
TGTGACTGATATTGAAATAGCTGTACCGCTTTTACTTGAAGATGCTAAATGGATTGATTTCAATAATAATCCACGTGTAAAAGTATATTGGAAAAATGATCGTGACAGTTGGGTTTACGGCAGTATTTACCGTAAAGAAAATCAGCTAAATCCTAATTCCCAATCGATAAATGTATTTGTATCCTTAACTAATAATTCACTGAACGAATATTTATTCCCGGGGAATTATGTTAGAGTATTAATTGAAGGTGCTACAATACCCGATGCAGCAAAAATTCCACGATACATAGTTGACAATAATAACAACCTGTATTTTGTAGATGATAGCAGCCGCTTAGGTAGAACTGGAGTAAATATCATTTCCGTTCAGGGAGACAGTGTATTAATAGAAAGAACGCTCCGTGACAGTACAAAAATAGTTACTTCAATACTGCAAAAACCACTTATCGGAATGTTAATTGAAGATGTTGATGAAGTCAAAGTTGAAATTGATTCAATGGTAACTAATTAGGATATAATACATGAAAAATTTTATTGAATATTTCATAAAACATAGGGTAATTAGTAATTGGGTCATGTTTCTTATAGGCATTACCGGAGTGTTTGCATTATTTAATTTACAAAAACGAATTAACCCAAAATATGAAGAGCCCTATGTAACAGTAGCAGTTCCCTGGCCTGGTGCCTCTCCGATCGAACTTGAAGAGGGAATCATGGTCAAGATCGAAGAAGCCTTAAAGGGGCTGGAAGGTCTTAAAGACATCTGGTCACAATCTCATGAGAGTTACGGAGAAGTCACCGTTGAGGTTGATGATAAATATGATATGAACAGGGCAATTCAAGTGGTTAAGAATGCGGTAAATTCAATCAGTTCTTATCCAGCTGGTGCCGAAAAACCAATTTTCTATCAAGAAACGGTCTGGAATCGAGCAATTTCACTTAGTGTCTACGGACCTGATGATCTGTTTACAACAAAAAAGATAATTGATGAATTCCGGGATGATTTAACACGTACTGGAAAGATTTCCAATACAATGACCTGGGGTCTGCCTGATCGTGAAATATCGATCGAAATAGCACCGGACGTCTTAGAAAAATTCAAACTTACCATTGATGACATTGCGCGAGCTATACGCAATTCAAACCTGAATATATCATCAGGTTCTGTGTTAACCGAACAAGAGGAAATTCTTATTCGATCCTACGGTAAAAAATATCAATCGAGGGAATTTGAAGATATTGAAATTGTTTCCGGAATCGATGGTACAAAAATAAAATTGGTCGATATTTGCTCAATAAAGGAACAATGGCCTGAAAACCAATTTTACTCTGAGTTCAATAATAGGCGGTCAGTCACATTCAACGTAATGTACAATAATTATGAAGATGTTGTTGAAATTGTTGAAATAACAGAGCGAATAGCTAAACAGTATAACGAAAAATATGCCGGGCTGATAACTTTTGAAACATTTATCAAAGAAACCGATGATCTACAGGAACGATTGCGTCTGTTAATTCAAAACGGTTTAATCGGATTTGTCTTAATTATGTTATTATTGGGCGTCTTTTTGAATTTACGGATGGCTTTTTGGGTGGCACTCAGTATCCCAATATCATTCCTGGGAATGTTTTTCGTAATATGGCTACTAGGAATTAGTATTAATGAAATGTCCCTTTTTGGAATGATTCTGGTAGTTGGAATATTAGTCGATGATGGAATAATAATCGGTGAGAGCATATTCTCACAAGCAGAAAAAGGGAAAAATAAATTCCAAGCTGCCGTTGACGGTACTTTAGATGTCATAAAACCAGTTTCAATTGCTATTTTAACAACAATAGTTGCTTTTACACCTTATTTTTATTTTTATGGTCGGTTGGGTGACTTTGTTTGGCAGATCGGAGCAATAGTCATAACCAGTTTGTGTTTTTCATTGCTCGAGGCTACTATAATTTTACCAGGTCATCTGGAACACTCAAAAGCGCTTGAATTTGATCGGAATACTAAAGCTAATAAGAAGTCATTATTCGCTTATTTCAGGAAAAAATTTGATGCATTTTTGAAAATAATTTCAGATGATGCATATGGTAAGTTTTTGAAATTTTGTCTAAGGAATCGATGGAGCGTTACTGCTGCAACACTCGCGATTGTCCTACTCATATTGGGATTATTTCAAGGCGCGCATGTTAGAGCGCAATTCTTTCCTGAAATGGAGTTTCCTTTTGCTCGCATAGCAATAGCAATGCCCGCCGGTGCCTCTGCCAAGGCCGCCGATGAGGTAAGAAAGGAAGTTATAGAAAAAGCCTTATCCTATGGTAAAATAATGGAGGAAGAAGACGGTATTAATCCAATTGAGAAGTATGTGTCCTGGGGTGGAAGGGGAGATATAAATATCTTCCTTGATTTAATACCTTCCTCCCAACGTGATTGGTCTGTTAATGATTTTTTAGGCAATTTAAGTGACTATATTGGCACAATTCCTCAAGCTGAAAATGTGAATATTCGAACTGCGTCCTTTGGGGGCAGTCCGGTGTCGACTAGATTATTAAGTACGGATTATTCACAACTCTTAAAAGCTAAAAATTTATTAAAAGAAGAACTTCAACAAATTGCTGGTTTGATGGATATTCGAGATGACACACCGTTAGGTAATAATGAATTTATTGTTACACTAAAACCGCGTGCTGAAGCGCTTGGTTTTACACTTCGAGATGTTACAACACAATTACGCCAAGGATTTTTTGGACAGGAAGTAATGCGCATGCAGCGTGGAAGAGACGAACTACGAATTTGGGTACGCTTTAATAAAGAAAATAGGGTATCGATCAGCCAAATTGAAAATTTGCGCATCAGGACACCGATGGGTGAATATATTCCATTCAAAGAAATTGCCAAATTCAAGATTGAACGAGGAATACGAACGATAAGACGTGAAAATCGACTCCGTTCAATAAGAGTTAATGCAAATATGGATTTTTCGAAAAATAATTTACAGGTGGTTTTAGAAGAACTCAATACAACCATTATTCCAAGGGTTTTGTCCCAGGTTGACGGTGTCACTGAAACTGCCGGTGGACAATCAGAATACACAGCAAAGATGGTAAATTCTATTACATCTTCTATGACTTTTGCTGTAATTGCAATTTTTACAATTTTAGTATTTCTGCTGAAATCATATATGCAGACAGGACTGATATTAACACTTATTCCGCTTGGTGTAATAGGTGCGGTGATTGGTCATTATATAATGGGAATACCCGTATCGATATTATCTTTCCTTGGTATAGTCGCTTTAGCTGGTATTATTATTAATGATTCTATTGTACTAATTGATCGCTATAATAAAATGATTAAGGCCGGTGTGAAAGTCAGCGATGCCCTTTATCAAGCGGGAATGACAAGATTCAGACCAATCGTCTTAACGACATTAACTACTGCGGTTGGCCTGGCTCCTTTGATTTTGCAGAAAAGTCAGCAGGGGCAATGGTTAGTACCAATGGCTCTATCAGTAGCCGCAGGATTAATTTTCGGAACATTCATTACATTGCTTATGCTGCCATCCGGAATTTATTGTATTAGTGATCTACGTGTACTGAAAAATAGGTTTGCAAATAAATTTATGGGACGAGAACTAATAGAGCGTTCGGATTTAGAACCAGCAAGGAAATAAGCCCATTAAAAATAAAAGGGACACTAATAACAGCACCCCTTTATCATTTGCATTAAGGTCACGTTTTGGTCGCGCCAGGCCCGTAAGTCCATATATTATATATTATTGATCTGCCGTCGGGCACAATACTTGAATTGCTGTTATTTTTTGGTTAAACTGGTGTGTTTACAGGTAACCTGTCTTTAACTAAATACGCTGGTTTTTTAAACACTATCTGAAACAATGTGTTTACCACCATTATTAATATTTGGAGAGTACCAATGACAACAAAAACAATTTCAGCCGACTTTCCTTTTGAATCTAAATACCTTGAGGTACACGGTTCCAAGATCCATTACATCGATGAAGGTTCCGGTGACCCGATCCTTTTCCTGCACGGGAATCCGACGTCTTCCTATTTGTGGCGTAATATAATACCCTACCTTGTGCCCCATGGGAGATGCATTGCACTCGATCTGATCGGCATGGGCAGATCTGATAAGCCCGACCTCAAATATCGTTTCTTTGACCATTCAAAATACGTGGAAGGATTTATTGAAAAATTAGAGCTGTCCAACCTTACCCTGGTCATCCACGACTGGGGCTCGGGTCTCGGTTTTCATTACGCTATGAGGCATGAGAACAATATGAAAGGAATTGCCTTTATGGAAGCACTCGTGAAGCCAATGCAGTGGAAGGATTTCCCAAGCGGCAATAAGATCGGTTTTAAGCTTTTTCGTTCACCGGGTATTGGCTGGTTTATGATCAGTGTCATGAATATGTTTCTTAACCAACTTATGCCGCAAATGATTGTCCGAAAATTGTCCGCGGAAGAAAATGATGCCTACCGGGCTCCCTTCAAAACAATTAAAAGCCGTAAAGCAGTACGCCAATGGCCTATTGAAATTCCGATAGACGGCAAGCCGGCGGATATGCACGAAGTGTTATCGAATTACAGCCGGAAACTTCAGGAATCCGAACTGCCTAAAATACTCTTCATTGCCAGCCCGGGAGCCATCGCTGATTCCCAATACGTTGATTGGTGCAAACAAAATCTTAAGCATCTGAAAGTAATCGACATCGGCGAGGGATTACATTATTTACAGGAGGACAATCCACATTTGATCGGTGAAGAATTGGCAAAATGGTATCAGGATTTATCTTGATCTAACAGAGTTAACCGTTTTATTCTGTTTTACCTTATCAGGTATACATCGTATTCACATTAGACGAGAATGCGTCCCAATGGGATCGGGAAGATCGGGAGTCCGTGGCTGTCAATCAAAATTGCTTTTTAACGGCTGATGTGAATGCAGGATAAACACCGCTTAGCACACTCACCAGCACGGCCAATTTCAACGAGGCGAGCCATGCCAGGTTTGCGCTGATTAGACCTTGAGAGACCGCTCCGGGGAACAGGTCGACAATGACCCACGCCCACACGAATTTGAGCACGACCACGGTAATGACAAAGGTCACGACGACTGTGACAAAGATGGTGACCCCGGAGGTCACCGCTTCAGTCACCCGTTTTTCTACTTCATTTCTTGACTCCTCCATTGTAGCATCCTCTTTTTTTTTATTATTTTACACAGTTATGACAACATTTCCCTTTTTGTGTCCTTTGTCGACATATCTGTGGGCTTCGACAATTTGCTCGAACGGATAGGTTTTATCTATGACCGTCTTTAGCTTGCCCGCCTCAATAAGCTCTTTGAGGAAGAGTAGATCTTCAGTCTTTAACTTTAAGCTGCTTGATGAAGTAAGAACGTTAAGATAGCTTCCGGTCTTCTTAAGAGATTTTTTACTTCGGGAAGGTGCAATCTTGCCTACTGCATCAAAAATAACGTCATAAGTCTTACCACTTTGGGTAAAATCTTCTTGAGTATAATCAATTACCTTATCGGCTCCCAGAGATCTTACCATTTCTAAATTCGCAGTACTGCATACCCCGGTAACTTTTGCCCCAAAGTATTGGGCAAGCTGTACAGCAAAAGTACCTACGCTTCCGGAAGCGCCATAGATAAGGACTTTTTGACCGCTTTGAATATTTGCTTTCCTAAGAATAACTAATGCTGTTATACCCCCATTAGGAACGGGAGCAGCTTCCTCATAGGTCATATTGGTGGGCTTTATTGCCACCAGCCCATCTTCCGGCAGGCATTTGTACTCGGCATAAGCACCTAAGCTCATTCCGGTACCTGCAAAAACCTGGTCGCCTTTCTTAAACCGCTTAACATCTTTGCCCACTGCTTCAATTTCCCCGGCCAGCTCCATCCCTAGTATTTTTTTTCTTGGCCCTGTAAAACCTATAATTATTCGCATGAAGGGCTTGAACAACAAATCCTTGACAAATCCTAAGCCAGGCTTGAAACTTCGAATTTTAGTGTCCCCCACATGCACTGTTGTCACATAAACTTTAATCAGTACTTGATTGTCCTTAGGAGTAGGTTTTTCCACCTCTTTGAGCTGCAGAACTTCAGGTGGTCCGTATTTTTCACATACAATTGCTTTCATTTTACACCCTCTCTTATATAAAAAGTTATGAACCGTAAGACAATAGTCTTTAATTAAAATGCAAGTTTTTGGATTCGATCCTTTTTGAATGAATTGGGAAAACTGGTTGAAAAAATGATTATTGTGGAATTGGAAAGGGCTGACTCAACTATTATTAGTATAATCAACCCTTTATCGTAGGCAGTAAGGCCACGTTGAGTCCGTAAGTCTACTTATTCTTGATATTCAGTCGGGTTCAATACTTGAATTAGTGCCAGGTATTGACCGGCCTCCATTAACCGGATCACTTTCATAATATGTCAATCAAGCATTGTCGGTTTTAAGTGAATTAATCCTGGTTTGCTTAATTTCTTATTCCTGTCGGGATAATACTCTTTAAAAGAGGCCAGAAAATCATCTCTTGTGACTGGTTTTAGAATTAACCTGTCAGCACCAGCTGCCAGGCATCTATCACGTTCCAACTCAGCATAGGATGATACGATCAGAATGGGGTTCTTATAACCCGTACCTCGGATTTCCCTGGTAGCTAAAATTCCATTAAGGACGGGCATTTGAACATCCATGAATATTATACTTGGGAATTCCTTTTTACAAAGTTCAACTGCTTCCTCGCCGTTATATGCCTGTAATATTTTTCCTTTGAATCCAGAGGATTTAATATAGAATACTAATAGTTTGATAAAAATAGTATCGTCATCAACGATTAAAACTTTGAAATCGTGTTCAGTAACTACATTTTTCAAATTAACTTTCCTGTCTTCTGTACAACATGTTGGTAAGATACTTGCAGAACCTGTGCGATCTTCTTCTTATTGTGCTGATATTTTGATAACAGATATCGAAAAAGATCTTCTTCAAACTGCAGGTTTGTCTCTTTCCAGGTGAACGGGGTCAGCGATTCCACATATTGTTTGAAATGGGGATTTTCAAATTGAGATTCATCGTAAACACCACGCCTCAATTCCAATTTTTTCTGGTGCAGAAAGAAAGTGCGGGGATTAATCTTCAGACGGTTACATAATTCATTTGCATTTTTTGTCTGTTGTATGTGAATGGTCAACAATCCTTTGTGGAACACTTCCCGGATCTGTTTCATGGTTTTTCCATCCGTAAAACTGAGTGATTCTTTTAGTGGATCGATGGTCGGTACTCGCTGATTATTACTGAGAAAGTGAATGTAGGCTTCCAGCAGCCTGCGCCTAAAACCGCTAATCCTTATCCCGAGATCTAATTCAGACCTGAGCGATGTATAGCCTTCGTAATAAAAATGCTCCGCAAGTCCAACTTCTCCAAGTTTTTCATGGCTTAATCCGAGTTTATAATAGTCTTCAAATGCCATATCACGCATTTCATAGCGATTTGCGATCTGCAGTGATTGTGAATGATAATTAGTGGCGGCCCGATAATTTTTACACTCAAATTCCAAATATCCAAGGTTTTGCAATGCCAGACTCTGTAAATAGGGAGATAGGTCATTTTGCATTAGCTTAATGAACAATTCCCGGGCATTGTCATATTCCTTTTTAGCTATTAATAACCAGCCTTTGTCGTTCATAATATCCATTTCATATATTAATACGGACTTTTCTACTATGATCTCCGTAGCTTGATTCTGATAATTTTCAGCTGTAGTAAAATCTTTTCTGCTTAAATATATCCCAGCAACGTGACGGAGAACGTTTACCAGTCGATAATATTCTCTGGTTTTTTCGTAATGATGCATTGATTTCTTTAGCAAATTCAGCGAGTATGGAGGATCATCAGTTCTATAACAAAGACCAGTATAAGTCTTGATCCTCCATAACATTTTTTCATTTTCAGCTAGTGATTGTGCCTGTTTAAGTATGGAGATACATTCACGAAAATATCCGAGTTTTCTAAGAAGATTAGATAATTCGGTAAAAATATAGGCTTTAATGTCATTGGTCACTGGCAAGTCCAATGCCATATTGAAGCTCATAAAAGCTTTTTTGTAATTACCGTTAAAGGTATGAATACCGCCCAGGCAGGCCCAGCCAATTCCACGCAGATTTTCGTTATCGAGTTTTAGTATCTGGTTCAGATCATTAAAGATTCCTTTTTCAGAAACTAAATTCAGCCGATAAACATCCTCAGTTTTGTCTAGATACTGCTGATGCTGGACCTTTTCCATAACAGTTTCAATTGAATGGATTTCATCTATGACCGGGAACAGGTTTCTGACATCCCACTGGATAAAATTTTTCTGATTGACATATTCTGATCTTGAATTCATTTTAACTCCTGAATTATTAAAAAAACGTTAATATTTTGCGATAATTGAAGTAAATCAAAGTATTTTGTGTAGGGATTTTTGTCCTAATGTGAAAAATTATATGATAAATGT
>JAZGBQ010000144.1:0-5344 GCA_036476435.1 Fidelibacterota bacterium | reverse complement strand
AAATCGAGACAAGACGAATGGGATATTCAATATTTACATCTTAATAAAAAGTATATTAAGGATATTCCTAGTGCCAAAGATCGTAGTATAATAAACTACTTTTTTCAACAATTTGAAGAAAATGTCTTACCCGTACTGCCTGAATTAAGAAAAACTATTATACATAATGATGCCAACGAATGGAATGTATTGGTGAATAACGGAAAAGTAACTGGAATTATTGATTTTGGCGACCTTTCGTACACTCCGCTTATTAATGAATTAGCAATAACCATTGCCTACGCTTGCCTTTATGTAGATGATCCTTTAGAAATGGCATCCACTATTATAGAATCCTACCACAATGTGTTGGCACTTGAGGAAAAAGAAATAGCAGTATTATACTACCTGATAGCAGCAAGACTGTGTATAAGTACATGTAATTCTGCCCATCAAAAAAAGGAAAATCCCGATAATGAATATGTTTTCATAAGTGAAAAGTCAGCTTGGAAATTGCTTTATCAATGGTTAAACATCAATCCTATAAATGCAGAAAACCGTTTCCGATTGGCTATAGGTTGGTAGCTGAAAAACCGATGTCTACTGACAAAATCATAGCACGGTTGACCAACCAAAGAGGGCTGATCAAAACAATTTTTACTATTTATTGATCAGTTGTATCACTAACAGTTTCTTTTGCTTCTTCAGTGACTTCTTCAACTGCTTCAGTATCTTCTTTTGCAACTTCTCCAACTTCCTCAGTAATCTCTTCTACCGCTTTGGTTGTAGTTTCTTTTACATCAGTATCGATGTCTTTATCTTTCTCACAGCCAATGAATGATAAAGCAAACATAAGACTCATTATGTATACTAAATATTTCATATGGTATTCCCCTAAATTTTATAAGAGTATTGGGTAAATAATAAAAAGGATAACTTTTTCATACTAACCTTTTTTCCGGTATCCCGCGGGTATCCCGTTTTATGCGATTAAATACGGACTATTACGGTTTATTAGTTCTATCAATGAGTGTTAGTCCTACCTCGCATTATTGATGCATGCGCCAACCACCGCCCACATAGATCAGTTGGCCTGTTACCCACCGTGCTTGTTCAGTAGCAAAAAACACCACAACATCTGCAATGTCTTCTGGTTCACCTAATCGTTGAAGCGGTATTTTAGCAACAATATTCTTTTCTGACTCTGGAGTGATGTAGCCTGTCTGCGTCGGACCCGGCGCAACAATGTTGACTGTGATACCATACTTCCCCATCTCAGCGGCAGCTGACCGACTATATGACTCAATAGCGTGCTTGCTGGCCGCATAACTGATGTTGGCAATATGAGCATGGGCAGCATCTGTACTTATATTGATAATGCGACCCCAATCGGCTTTTCGTTTTAGATAGCGATTCAGATACTCTGACATTATTAAGGCATAGGCTTGAGCGTTGACGGCAAAGTGGGCGGTAATTCCGGCAACAGATGTCAAATAGATGCCACTACCTTCATTGCTCGTCAATGCTGGATCGAATGTTTCATTCACGCAATAAGTGTGGTTATTCACAATAATATCGACTGAACCAAGTTCTTCTTCACACAAGTCAAACAGTTTAGGAATATTATCCGGATCACCAAGGTCCGCTTCATGGGCAACAGCATCACCACCCTGGTCACGAATGGCCTGCACGAGAGGCTCTGCCGATTGTTGCTGCAAAGCCTGGCATAACTTATCACTGCCTATCCCAGCTTCTCTTGCATTCTGTAACTCCTCTTCTGAGTAAGAACAGGAGTCATAGTAGTAGGTTATAAATACCTTGGCGCCTTGGGTCGCAAAGGCTTTCGCCGTCGCAGCACCGATGCCATGATTAGCGCCAGTAATGAGAGCAACTTTGTTTTTGATTCCTGGATCAATCATTGTTGTTTCCTTCTTCGCCGGTTTTGATTAGACTTGCGAGCTAACTAATATTTTGAAGAATCATTTTCTTAATAATATTGATAAATAATTTATCGAGGAACGAAGAAAGGCGGCACATAATAAAAAATATTGAAATAATAGAAGATTGTTTTTGATAACAATTGCATAATTATATCAAAAAAATTAACTTAGAAAGTGGTACATATATTTTCCCGTGATTAGTAAGAACGCTATAGATATATAACAGATCCCACCCCAGACCGCCCTACCACCCCCCTTATTTTCCGGTATCCCGCAGGTATCCGGAAATTCGTGTCTCGAAGTGTATATTACAGGGTAGATATAATCAATCAGAATATTTTACAATCAGCTCCTGAAACCGAGGGTTTTCTCGGAGTGGATCTAAAAACGGGTCGAGTTTCATGTCCCATGTTGAATACAGACACGGAACAGACAGTAAATATTCTAGTCGTTCTATTGCTGCATCTGGTTCATCAATGAGGATCAATACACGTACTAAATTAATATGCGGGTCTGGATAATTAGTCCAGTGTTGGGGTATTTTGAATAAATCAGCAGCTTCTTGACTTTCCTGTGAAGCTTCTTTCCTTTGACCTAACAATGAGTAAACTCTTCCGAGTACCTGCTGATTGTGAATGTCATCAGGATTCTCTTTTGTTTGTTGTTCATATACAATTTTTAGTGAGTCACAAAGAGGCAAGTATTTATCAGGTTTATCTAATAGATAATAGACATCTGCAAAACGAATTTTCTCCATATTTAAATAATTTAGTATATCTGCTGAGGATAGTATTTTCTGATAATTTCTTGAATATAGTTCAATTAAATATTTCCATTCTCCAAACCACCAATCAAAATCTTCAGGAGTCAAACTGTTTTCCGCCTCATTAATCACTTTGCGGCACTTATTCAAATCCCCATATCCATGGAACAATGCATGAAACTTGGATATATGACCTGCTACTGATTCCGGTCGTAGAGTAATACATTCGTTAGCGTATTCTAGCGCTTTCTCATAATCTCTTATATATGCGTACAGATTGGATAAGCCTTGTTTGATAACAAACCATGAAGGATCCAACTCTTCTGCCCTTTCGTAGTGCTTTTTTGCAGAATCAATTTCTCCTTTTTTCATATACTGGGCCGCAACAATTACATTGAGATCGCTCGAATTTGGTTGTTTCTTAAGGGAAAGTAAAAATTCATCTAAAGCCTTATCAATTTCCTGAGTTATGTTGCGAAAATAGTAACCTTTTGCCCAGTTTACTTCCATCACATCTGGCTCCAATGTTGTTGCCATGTTCAATGCTGTCAAACCTTTCTCTAAATATTCTTTAAATTCCTCCGGCCATCTTGTATATAAAACAAAATCAGTCTGTGAAAGTCTGGCATAGGCTTGAGAAAAACCAGGATCTAATTCTATCGCCTTTTCATACATTTCAGCTGCTTTAATATTTCCTTCTTTTGTGTAATAATTTCGCCAATAGTGATTTCCTTTCTGGTAAAAGTCATAGGCTTCCATATTCTCAGTTGGTTTCCGTTCAATGGAGCTTTTTTCCTCATTTGTTAATGTTGCCTCCAAAGATTCAGCTATGTTTTGTGCAATATCGCTTTGAATGGTGAAAATATCGGCATAATCCCGATCATAGGTTTCCGCCCAAAGATGGTTTTCTGTTACAGCATCGTTTAACTGTGCTACAACCCTAATTCGATTTCCAGACCGACGCACACTGCCTTCCAACACAGATCCAACACCTAATTCTTGAGCAATTTCTTTTATACTCTTTTCAGTGTTTCTGTATCGCAATACACTTGTTCTTGCAATCACTTTAAGATCATGAATCTTTGCTATCTGTGTAAGTATATCATCATGAATACCATCACTGAAAATCTCACTTTCTTCAGTTCTATCAATCGATGTAAAAGGTAATACCGCAATAGACTTTGAACTGATTTGAGGAATAACAGGCATAACTTCTGGTTCTGGTTTACTAATAATTGAAATGAGTAATACTCCAACTATTACAATGAGCACAAATGCACCAACCACCAACGAAATTGGTTGCTTCCAGACCGGTTTTATGTCTGCGGGTTTTGAAGGCGGAGGTACTTGTGTTTCAGTCTTTTCTTTTTCAGGCTCTTTCTTAACTTTCTTCAAATCGACTATGAGTTCATCCAGATGCTGGTAGCGTTCATTCGGTTCTTTTGCTAATGCTTTATTCACTATCCGCTCAAGCTCAATCGGAATCCCTGTCCTAAGACCCGTGAGCGGTTTTGGTTCTTCATTCATGATAGAATAAACTACTGCCTGCTCATAATCGCCTTGGAAGGGAGTTAATCCTGTTAACATCTCATAAAGCACTACGCCTACTGACCAGATGTCTGTGCGATGATCTACTTCCTTGCCTAAGGTCTGCTCCGGGGACATATAAGATGCTGTTCCCAGTGAAGTACCGTCTTTTGTTACTTTCGTTTGACCTGCCAGTTTTGCTATACCAAAATCAACGATCTTGACAATACCATCAGTGGTTACAATAATGTTAGCTGATTTAATATCACGATGAATGATTTTCTGCTTATGAGCCTTATCTAATCCTTGAGCTATCTGAATAGTAATGTCAATAGCCTCGTCAACCTCCAATGGGCTTTGTTTTACTTTTTCTTCGATGGTCTTGCCTTCATAACAATCCATCACTATAAAGAGTTGTCCTTCCTCGGTCTCGTCAATCTCATGAATTGTGTAAATATTATGGTGTTGAAGACTTGATGCTGCTTTTGCTTCATGGATAAAGCGGGTTTTCATGTCCTTATCACGAGTTGTCTCCAAAGGCAGAAATTTGAGAGCTACGATGCGATCTAAATTCGTGTCTTCAGCCTTAAATACATCACCCATTCCGCCTTCACCAAGCTTCTCAAGGATCTTATAATGGGTTATGGTCTTACCGATCATGTGTTAAAACTCAAAATGATGAGCAGAGTAATAAAATAAATTATTGATATTTTTCCCCTTTAAAAGTCAGTTAAATGTAGTGGGCATAGTGGTGATTATCAATATATAGGGTCTTGTGGAAAAAATGTATGTGGGATATATGCAGATAGTATAAGAACCCCCCCCCCCCGGGGGGGCGGCCCACTACCCCCTAAAATGTTCGACCTCTTGACTTCCATTTACGCAGTCGTTTCTCGTAAGATTGTCATCCGTATCCGGTATGTATCCATAAATTCATGACTTGAATTGGATATTATAGGATAGATATAATCAATCTGAATACTTTGCAATCAGCTCTTGAAACCGGGGATGATCACGCATAGGATCCCAAAATGGATTTAATTTTAAATCCCAGGTTGTAAAGTAATATGGTATGGATAAAAGAAGCTCGATTTCATCAAGGGCTTTATCATATTCACCTACCATTGAATAAACA